>NZ_SMTB01000069.1:0-14551 GCF_006864105.1 Acinetobacter sp. RF14B
CGCGAATCACCGGGCGACTCGCGCCACTCCCATACTGGTTGGAATATACGCCGAGCTCATCTGCCAGTGCATCTCCAATGCTGGTCGCACGCTCAGACAAGGCTTTCTGGTCCACAATATGATATACCCCTGCAAAATCTGCTGCGGTCTGGCTCAAGGCAGGTGCTATCACCTGAATAGTCTTTAGCGTTTGCATTCGCGTAGATGATGTTTGTTCTGCCCATACACTCGGTGTCAGCACCGAAAAAATTGACAATGTTATTAAATTCTTGTGAAAAGACATGATCCCAGCTCAAATCGGCTATGTTTGGTTTTGTTATATTATAACATACCAATTGATTTGCAATCTTTTACGATAAATAGCCGCTAAATTTATTACTATGGCACTTCATGATGTTTAAAAATTTTAGTCTGTATTTCAATTTATGCCCTTTACCTTATCTCATGCAGTACTTGCTCCACCCATTTCCTACCTGACCAGAAACCGGTTTCCTGTCGCTGCCCTGGCAATTGGCTGTATGGTGCCGGATTTATATCGTCTCTTTAGTCAGGACAGTTCCAGCACCACACATTTATGGTCCTCGCTGATCTATCATAACTTATGGATTGGCTTGGGCTTCTGTGCGCTGTGGTATTTCATTTATCGACCCGTGATTTACCGCCTGACTGGCATTCAGCATGAACTGAAAATGCACGATTTTTTTACAGTATTTAAGTTTTTTGTCGGCATGTGTCTGGCCCTGATTGTGGGAACAGCCACTCATCTGATCTGGGATGGTCTGACCCATGTCGATTTTCGTACTTTTGCTTTTCATGACTTTTTAAATCAGAAATTACTCGTTTTTGGACACAGTTATCCTCTGCATCGCCTCCTGCAAATTGGTACTTCGTTTTTAGCACTGCCATTTCTGCTGTGGATGAGCTTGCATTATTATCAGACCCATCGGCAATATCTGGCGGTCAGTACGCCGATTAAAATAGCGGGCTCTGGGTTGCTTGGCCTGTCCATCATGACCGGGGGACTCTCGGTCTGGGATTATATGCGTTATATCCCCGCAGAAGTCTGGCAAGCTGATCTGTACTATTTTAGCGGCCGATCCATCAATGAATTTAGCCAAGGTTTTTTAATTGTTTTTAGTCTGGGTTGCTTGCTATTTTTATTGCTGGACCGAAACCGGCGCATGGGCTGATGAACGTCCCTGCTTTTTGTTTATTCCCGCTTATTCACTTTAAAATGCGACTGTTTTTGTCCCAAGTTCTTGTGACTATATGTCCAAAGAGGCATAATCCTAGCTTTGCTTAAGGCGGTACGCTGTTTACGTATACGCTTCCTTAACCCATATAGTTGGATTTTTAACGCTATGATGCGAACTCATTACTGCGGTTCTTTAACCGAAGCTCAAATCGACCAAACTGTAACCTTATGTGGCTGGATACATCGTCGCCGTGACCACGGTGGTGTGATTTTCCTGGACATGCGTGACCGTGACGGTCTGGTTCAAGTGGTTATCGACCCAGATACACCTGAAGCCTTTGCAACAGCAGATAAAGCCCGTTCTGAATTCGTATTAAAAATTACAGGCCGTGTACGTCGCCGTTATGCCGGTACTGAAAATGCCAACATGGTGAGCGGTCAAATCGAAGTTTTGGGTAAAGAAATTGAAGTTTTGGCTCAGTCTGAAACTCCTCCCTTCCCGCTGAACGATGAAAACACCAATATTTCTGAAGAAATCCGTTTAAAATACCGTTTCCTCGACATCCGTCGTCCGGAAATGCTAGACCGTTTACGTTTCCGCTCTAAAGTAACCAACCTGATCCGTAACTATTTGGATGACCATGGTTTCTTAGACGTTGAAACTCCTATTCTGACCCGTGCCACCCCTGAAGGTGCACGTGACTATTTAGTACCAAGCCGTGTATCCAATGGTAGCTTCTATGCACTGCCACAGTCCCCACAGCTGTTCAAACAGTTATTGATGGTGGGTGGTGTTGATCGTTACTACCAGATCGCAAAATGCTTCCGTGACGAAGACTTGCGTGCAGACCGTCAGCCAGAATTTACCCAGATCGACATTGAAACATCGTTCATGAGTGACGATGACATCATGGATTTGATGGAAGGCATGACTGTGAAGATGTTCGATGAACTTCTTGGCGTCAAATTCGACAAGTTCCAGCGTATGCCATATTCAGAAGCCATGCGTGACTATGCTTCTGACAAACCGGACCTTCGTATTCCTTTGAAACTCGTAGATGTTGCTGACCTGATGCAAGATGTAGAGTTCAAGGTATTTGCAGGCCCTGCTAAAGATCCTAAAGGCCGTATCGTGGCGCTTCGCGTACCGGGTGCAGGCGCTTTACCACGTAGCGCGATTGACGAATACACCAAATTTGTCGGCATCTACGGTGCAAGAGGTTTGGCTTATATTAAAGTCAACGAACTTGAAAAAGGCATCGAAGGTCTTCAATCACCGATCGTAAAATTCATCGAGCCAATCGTGCTGGATCTGTTGAAACGCGTGGGCGCTGAAAATGGCGACATCGTATTCTTCGGTGCAGACAAAGCGAAGATCGTGAATGATGCGATGGGTGCACTTCGTGTGAAAATCGGTCATGACTTGAACCTTGCGACTTGTGAGTGGGCACCGCTTTGGGTGGTAGACTTCCCAATGTTCGAAGAAACTGATGATGGCAAATGGACCTCTGTTCACCACCCGTTCACACTGCCAAAATCAAGCGTTGAAGAGGTGAAGAACAATCCGGGTGAAGCCTTGTCTGTTGCTTACGATATGGTATTAAACGGTACTGAAATCGGCGGTGGTTCACTGCGTATCTATACTTTAGAAATGCAAAAAGCGATCTTTGAAGCGCTTGGCATTGATGAAGAAGAAGCCGAAGAGAAATTCAGCTTCCTGTTAAATGCGCTTAAATTCGGTGCACCTCCACATGGTGGTTTGGCATTTGGTTTAGATCGTTTAGTCATGCTGATGACTGGTGCATCTTCAATCCGTGATGTAATCGCATTCCCGAAAACCAAAACGGCTGAATGTCCACTGACTCAAGCACCAGCACCAGTTGAAGCAACTCAACTGCGTGACCTGGGTATTCGTTTACGTGAAAAACCAAAAGCTGAATCTCAAGAATAATTCTTGGCGATTTCAAGTAAAAGCCCTGCAATTGCAGGGCTTTTTTATTACATTGAGAACAGTTCCCAACAGTGGCATAATAGCTTCAGTTTCTATTTTTAGGTGATTTAGCAATGGCGATGCGTCCTGCTGTTCGTAATCGTAGTATTATGCTGATTGTATTTTCTGTGGTGCAATGGCTATTTATGCGCTATATCCTTGCAAATAACCTGTTCCAGTTAGATACCAATGAGCGTATTGTCTATTTCTGCTTAAGTAGCATCATTGGCGCTTTGTTTATTTTTATCGGCTTGATTTATATGGTATTGAAGGGTAATCCGGATAAAGAATCTTAATTAAATACTCTGGATGCCATGTACCTCTTACTCAAAAATTTCTCAAGACTCCCCCTCAGATTGATTCAAAATTTAGCTCGGCTGGCGGGTTCTCTTCTTTATCTGAGCAACTCCTCCGCACGTCGGGTGACCGAAATCAATCTGGCCTCTGCTTATCCTGAACTATCTGAATCTGAACGCGCTGATTTAACCCAGCGTAGCCTGAAAAGTCAGTGCATGACTTATGCTGAATCAATCAAGATTTGGGGTTCTGCACCGGAGTTTGCCCTTGAGCAGATCAAGGTCGTGCACGGGGAAGATATTTTTTTAGACGCGCTGAAAAACCCAAATGGAACTTTGGCCGTGGTTCCACATTTTGGTACTTGGGAACTTTTGAATGTCTGGGTGAACCAACATACCTCACCAGTCATTATGTACAAGCCCAGCAAGAATGAAGATATCAATCGTTTTATGCTGGAAGCTAGACAACGACTGAATGCGACTCTGGTTCCAACCGATGAAACAGGGGTTCGCGCCTTATTTAAACATTTAAAACAGGGCGGATTTGCTGCAATTTTACCGGATCATGTACCTAAAGAGTCTGGCGGAATTTACTCGCCTTTCTTTGGACAAAATGCCTTGTCCTCCACTTTGCTGTCTAAACTGGCAGCTAAAACGCAATGCTCTGTGGTTGGACTCAGTTGTTTAAGACGTGAAGATTTATCTGGTTTTGAGGTGCATGTGCAGACTTTATCTGCAGAGATTAATGCCAAAGATTTGCAGCTTTCAGTCGATACGCTGAATAAAGAAATGGAGCGCATGATTAATGTCGCTCCAGAACAGTATTTGTGGGGGTATAAAAGGTTTAGGAAGGTGGAGGGAAACCAAAATCCATACAAAGCTTAAAGTAAAATCTTACAAGTTTTTTTAAAAAATTTATTATGAGAGAAAAATCTAATAAATTGAGATTTAAACCTAAAAGTGGCATAATTTAAATGTTATTTTTTAGATATAGATTGCCCATCATTATTGTTCGTCCCACTATCCGTAACCTTGGCATTATGCTGATTGTATTTTAAGTCATGGCTATATGTAAACTACTAACGACTTGTTCCATCTAACTACTAATGACTGTATCACCTACTTTTTTTGAATTAGTATCATTGGCGCATTAGCGGTTTTTGCAGGATTAATTTATATGGTATTACAGAAAGATTTGAAGAAATATTAAATACCGTTTCTTTAAAACTTACATCACACAAATAAGCATTTATCATGTAATTTCAAATAAATGCAACTTCTTAATAATCTTTATCAAATTTCGGTTTAAAAATGTCAAATGATTTGAAATTATATTTAAATAAAATTAATGATTTAATTATAGAGAAAGATAATGCTATTTTTTTAGATTATCCCTTATATTTTAATATAGGTGATCTTTTAATCATGCATGGAACAATTCAATTTTTTAAAGAAAATAACATTAATATTAAAAAGTATTTATGCAAAGAAAACTTTTCTATATCAAAATTAAGAAAAGTCATTAATAATAAAACTACAATATTTTTACAAGGAGGAGGGAATTTTGGGGACTTATATACTGAACACCAAAGCTTAAGAGAGGCAGTAATTAAAAACTTTCCCAACAACAGAATTATTATGTTACCTCAATCTGTTCATTTCGAAAAAAATGAGAACTTAGATAAAAGTAAAGAGATATTCAGCCAACATAAAAATTTATATTTACTCGCCAGAGATACTGTAAGCTTAAATATTTTATTAAAATTTTCTGAAAAATCTTTACTCATGCCAGATATGGCTCATTATCTCTATGATGAACTGCCGAAATTAACAAAAATAAAAAATAAAAAATTATTTTTCCTTAGAAAAGACAAAGAGAGCACTGATTTACAAAAAGAATTAATCAATACTCAAAATATTCAGAGTATTGACTGGGATGACTTAATTACTCAACATGATATTAAAGTGCAAAAAAACATAAAGAAAAGAATTAAATATTTTGATTTTTTAGAAATATCAACATTAGATAGAAACATTTACAATCTTTGGGAAAGGAAAAGCTTGGAATTAATTAAAAGATCATGTGAATATTTTTTACAATATGATGAAATTATTACTTCTAGACTTCATGCACATATTTTAGCTGATTTACTCAATATTCCATCTAAAATTATCGACAATCATTATAAAAAAAATAGTCTTTACTACAATGAATGGACTATTTCAAGTAATAAGCATAAACTCTATTAACTATGAAACAAGGTTTAAGCTATTACTTAAACCTTATCTTACAAAAGCTTAATAATATTTGATAAATAAGTCTTGAAACTTCCCTCTTAACTTTACTTATAAAATTTAATTTAACTTTATCTCTCTTAAGATTATCCCTATTAATAGTACGCTCATACTCTAACTGACTTTCCAATCCAGCCACTCCATATCTATCTGCCTGAATACATAATGCCGGAGTCATTTGATAGACTTTATATACCCCATCACTCAAATAACTTTCAAACATAATATGATCTAAGGGCATAGAAACAAGATTATTTTTGATATAATTCAAATAAGATAATGCACCTTTATAAGACAAAATATAACCTGCTGTACCTAAATGTTTTTCTTTCAGTGCTCTAAGATTCCTATGGTGTTGGTATTTATTTATTTTTTTTCGATTAAGCTCCATCAATATACGATCGGAAAAAAATTCAAGTTTAACTATATCGATATCTTTTGGTAGCCAATTAATTTCATCAAGAAAGCCTTTTACGTTCTCACCTAAAAGAATATCATCTTCGAATATAGTAATATAGGGCATATTTTTCTCAACCGCCATATTCCATAGTTCCATATGACTAAAAAAACAAGCCTTTTCACCTGCTGTAAGACCGCTGTCTTTTAATGAAATTCCATACTTATTTTCCAAAAAATCTAGTTGATCAGGTTCAACAGCATTAAAAAATTCAAAATCAATCGACTGTTTACTAAATTCTTCAAAAATATGCTCTCTTCTTTCCAAAGCTGAGGATAAACTAATTACATAATTCACGTTTCACCAATCCTAAAACTTATACCAGAATCAAAAGAAATAATTAATTATATCTTTTTAAAAAAAATTTCTTTTTTATAAGGATATAATATTAACTGTTTGAATAATCGTTTAATTTCTCTAATTATTTTTTGAAAGAGAGAATAACTTATTTTCTCTTTATTTCTCCACTGTAAATTAGAATCAAATTTTTGATTATTTTTATTCAAAATACAATCTTGTATACAAATTACAGGATTTAATTGATACACTGGAAGATTTCCCGATTTTAAATAATGATTAAATAATATTTGATCAATATGATCTAATTCATCCAAGTTTTCTACATATGCTATTAAATCTTTAGCTGCTTTATTCGAAAGCACATATCCACCTGCACCTAAATGTCCTTTAAGCAAAATACCTAAGGTATATTTAGAACCACTTATATTAATTTTCTTATTTTTTTTTAGAAAAATATTCTTATATACTTTTTCAATTTTTATGATATCTTTTTTTATAGGCCATTCCATACTGAGAAAATAATTAGCTTCATCACTTAAGTAGATATCATCTTCGAATATCACTATATAGTTTAAATTTTCTTCTATTACTTTATTCCATAAAGAAAAATGACTTAAAAAACAAGCCGTCTCATTTTCAGTAAGTTTATTTGGTTTAGTATCTAACTTAAACTTTTCTAATAACTTTTTATTCAGAGGCGGTTCAATAGCTTCAAAAAAATTAAAAGGTATACTTTTTGAATTAAATTGATTCAAAATGTGAGCTCTTCTATCTGCTGCGAACTTAAGGCTAATAACATAAGTATTCATAACAAGTAATCTTTCTTTGCAATTATTTAAAACCAACGCTCTTCCCTACTAAAATACACTTTACTTGCTTTAGCACACGCCCAATTTCTAATTGAACTTTTGCCCAACCTTTTTTCTTTTGCTTTTTCATCCGGGCTTTCCGCTCAGCAAGCAAATCACTAGAAAGAATCGTTTTCTTTTCAGGAAAAAGTATCATTTCTTGTATACATAAAGCGGGGGTCATTTGATACACAGAATGAAATTGATGCCGTATAAATTCATTGAACATCACTTGGTCTAGCGGGATCAATTGAATCTGTCCAACATACTGCAAGTATTTTTGAGCACCCTTAAGACTCAAAATATAACCTGCAGTCCCTAAATTCTTCCCCGTGAGTTGAACAATATGACGCATCCCATGTGCTATTTCTGACTTGGCTTTGCCTAGAAAGACCTGATTTGCAAAGGCTTCAGTCTTAATAATATCCCACTTTGGACTGATCCAGGCTGAGTTGTTTAATAATTCAGCAGCAGCCTCACCTAAGTACACATCATCTTCAAAGATAGCCATATAAGGAATTTGCTCATCTACCATTTTTTGCCAAATCGACACATGGCTCATAAAGCAAGCTAATTCACCCGGGCTTAAAAATTCATTCTGAATATTGAGTTGCATTTTTTCAGCTAAAGGACGAGCCAGATCAGGTGTTAGTGCATCAAAAAACTCAAATTCAATATTCTGTTTACCAAACTCTTGCACAATGTGCTCACGGCGAGCAGTGGCACTTTTTAAACTAATTACAATATTTTTCATACAACTTACATTTACTTCACTGACACTAAATGTTTCAGTGCATAACAACGATCACGCCACATCCGTTTTTGTTTTTTGATACCGTGAGAAAGTCCACGCCCTTCTTTTTCTTTACGAGAAATACCTTGCGCTGCAACAGTCCCTAAAATATCACTGTCTAATCCTGCGGGTCTAACCAAAGCGGGCCATACCCCTAAACCTTTCCCATTTTTACTAAGCCAGGTTTGAAAGAATATATCAACAGGCATAGTCATGGTTTTTCCGGCCTGCATAAACGCCTCGGCGCCTTTACGTGACCAGACTAAACCTAGACCACGAATAGGAAAATAAAATGCATGCCACAAACTCATGCCATCAATCTCTGTAATATCTTTGCTCAATTTTTTCTTTTTGGCTGCAATATTAATCAAATACCAATCCAGCTCTTTATGTTGATCCAGATATTCAATCGTACCATCAAGCTTATCTTTAAAGTCTGGATCGATCTTCATATCGTCCTCTAGGACCACCAGATAGTCCGCATCTGTACTTAAAAATTTCTCTGCACAACCATAATGACTTAGATAACACCCCAACTCTGAGTTCATCAGACTACGTCCAAGGGTCTGATTTGCTCCCTGAGCATCGTAGTTTTCGAACTCAGTTAAAGCTTTTCCACGCCCATCGACTGCAGAAAAACGTTCAAAAGGCCAATGGACTTGATTCAGCTGCTGTGTTGCTCGCGCTAGTCGTTCATGACTTCCGTCCAAATTAATGAGATATGTAACAACTTTCATCATGAACCTTTAAACTAAAATTGAATTCGGTAAATAGCCCGCCAGCTTCTGCTGCATTGCTACATTGATCTGTTGAGCAGCTGCAGCGTCCAGCTGGTCTAGGCTTTGAATGCAGCCATATTTAATAGTAGGGTAATCGAGTGCCTGAATAAAATTATTGCGACTATCTTCATTTTTTAGATAGGCCAATTCAATATCAGGCTTGAGTTCAACCTGTTGCTTCTGAATTTTAAGATGATTCATCAGTGAGATTGGATTAAGTTGCTCCACACTACGAAACTTAAACTTGACCTGAGTTTCCAGTAATCGAGGATGCGACAATAAGTAATCTTTCAAAATCTGACGATCAACGATATGTGGATAATGATGGATTTCAAAAAATTTGTTAAAACCTAAAATATCCGCACCCAGCATTTGTGCAATCATATGTTTAGGTTGAATAGGCTTAGCAAATTGTTTATTCATAAACTGGCGATATTTCAGCTTGGTTTTTAAAGCCAGCTTATTCTGCCAATGACCGTAAATTACCAAATGCTCACCTTGTAGAAAGTCTTCAATATGAGCGGTTGAGTTAAAGAAGAAATCATCATTCAGATAAATAAAGTAATCTGATAGTCCTTCAATATTCCAGAGCATACTTTCAATAGACCGAGTATTGAAAGTAGGCAGATATTGCTCATAACCACTAAAAATTTCACGATGATCCACAATCCGGATTTTATCGGCTGAACACAGACCTTGAGCTGCAAACTCATCAATAAACGCGGGTCGCTGGTTATCGGTCACAATTAAAATATTGCGATAAAAAGGCACATATTTCAGGATTGAGGCAACATTGTAATAAATTTCATTATTACTGGCAAAACGGGTATCACTAATCGCATCCGACGCATCTTCACCAGTCAAATACTTATGGCGCTTTTTTTTCAATTCAATATCATTACCATCTACCCAGGCAATCACGATATCAATGTTCTGCATTTGCTTGATCACTTTAAAAAATCAGTCTTGAGCGTACTGGATTATTGCCATGCATCTTTAATCCACTGTGAAGGCAATACATAGCGATACCATTTGCCGCCTCCACCATTAATAGCCTCCGGTGGATTGATTTCCCCATGAAAAATAATAATTTTGGCACCTTCAGGCTTCACTGGCGGCTTGAAATAAGCCATCGGAATCTTTTGTAGACAATGATATTTATAACTTTTACACCAACTATCTGGCCAATAAGTCTGCTGGCCTTCACGATCGACATACCAAGACAGATAAGCCTGTTCATTACGAAATTTTTTTCGAATTTCTTCAAAGTTTTCGCGAAAATAAGGTAAAAGCCCTGGAAAAGCCCCCAGTTTAAAACGGTAAACAGAACTGTTTCCGGTAATCCGCCACGGCCGCTTCCAGTCATGAATAATTAAAAAATCACCGGGGTATGTAAAAAACTCATCAATATTATCAACAATGACAACGTCTAGATCTAAGAATAAGGCATTACCTTGTAGCCCGTATAAATCTGGTTCAAAGGTCGAAAGTTTATTCCAGCCACGTTCAGGACTACCGGGTGGTAAAGCTAATGGTGGAATAGGAAAACATTCAACAGCTGGATCAATGCCCTCAGTACGATCAGTCAGACAGACCATTTTGAAGTCAACCGTCGTATGACGTTTAACCATATTATAGAGACGATTAACATACTCTGCCCCATATTTCGTGCCCCACTTCATGCACAGCACTATATTCTGTTCAGACTGCATTGGAGCCTGATTGGAGAGTGAGTCGTTTACCTTGTCCTGCATGTATTCATCTTCCGCCAGCATTCTACCTCATATAATACC
This sequence comes from Acinetobacter sp. RF14B, assembly GCF_006864105.1. Lineage (NCBI taxonomy): Bacteria > Pseudomonadati > Pseudomonadota > Gammaproteobacteria > Moraxellales > Moraxellaceae > Acinetobacter > Acinetobacter sp. RF14B. Next base: position 10,747 of record NZ_SMTB01000069.1, read on the forward strand.
ACCTCTAAAGCAAAGTTATCATATTGCTTTTAATGCTTTCATAACACTAAAAATACTTTGTGATATGATGCAATATCGCTTTCGCCAACCTTTATCAGGTTATAGATAAGCTCCTTAAATAAAGAATACAAACCAGGTTGATATGAAAATAGCAGTTGCAGGTACCGGTTACGTCGGCCTTTCCAATGCCATGATCTTCTCACAACATCATGAAGTTATTGCATTGGATATTATTGACAGCAAAGTCGAGATGTTAAACCAAAAAATCTCTCCAATTCAGGATGAAGATATTTCTAAATTCTTGATAGAAAAGCAACTCAATTTCCGTGCAACCACCGACAAAGCTGAAGCTTATCAGCATGCCGACTTTGTCATTATTGCCACACCGACGGATTACGATACCAAGACTAATTACTTCAATACTCAAAGTGTTGAAAGTATCATTGGTGATGTAATTAAGATTAATCCTCAAGCCGTGATGATTATCAAATCTACCGTGCCGGTCGGTTTTACCAAAGCAGTAAAAGAAAAGTTTGATACCGACAATATTATCTTCTCTCCAGAATTTTTACGTGAAGGCAAAGCACTGCATGACAATCTATATCCCTCACGGATTATTGTCGGAGAAAAATCAGAACGTGCTGAGTTATTTGCTGACATGCTGATTGAAGGCGCTATTAAAAAAGACAGCCCAATCCTGTTTACTGATTCTACCGAAGCCGAAGCGATCAAGTTATTTGCCAATACTTACTTGGCGATGCGTGTTGCTTATTTTAATGAACTGGATACCTATGCACAAACCTTTGATCTTGATACCCGCCAGATTATTGAAGGGGTATGTTTAGATCAACGTATTGGCAATCATTATAACAATCCCTCTTTTGGTTATGGTGGCTACTGTCTACCAAAAGATACCAAGCAACTACTGGCCAATTATCATCAGGTTCCAAGCAATCTGATTCAGGCAATTGTCGACTCTAACCGTACGCGTAAAGATTTTATTGCCGATTCAATTCTTGCCAAAAACCCATCTGTAGTGGGTATCTATCGTTTGGTTATGAAAAGTGGTTCAGATAATTTCCGTGCTTCAGCCATTCAAGGTGTGATGAAACGACTGAAAGCCAAAGGCATTGAAATCATTATTTATGAACCCAGCCTAAAAGAAACTGAGTTTTTTAAATCTAAAGTAGTGACCGATCTCAATACTTTTAAACAACAAGCAAATGTCATCATTGCTAACCGTCGCTCAGCAGATCTCAGTGATGTTGAAGAAAAAGTGTATACCCGTGATATTTTTGGAGGTGATGAATGAAAGTCCTTGTAACTGGAGCAGCGGGTTTTATCGGCTTTCACGTCTCCAAAAAACTGCTTGAACGTGGTGATGATGTAGTCGGTTTCGATAATATGAATGACTACTATGATCCTGCTTTAAAACAGGCCCGTGTAGACCACTTGGTTACAACAGCTGAGCAAAGTACAGGGCAGTTTAATTTCATTCATGCCAATTTAGCAGACAAGACAGCAGTGGATCGATGTTTTCAGGAACACCAGTTTGACCGGGTGATTCATCTGGCTGCACAGGCAGGTGTGCGTTATTCTCTTGAAAATCCGATGAGTTATGTCGAAAGTAATATTGTCGGTTTTACCCATATTATTGAAGCCTGCCGCTATGCCAAGACACCCCATCTGACCTATGCGAGCACAAGTAGTGTTTACGGGGCCAACACCACAATGCCGTTTAGTGAAGAGCAGGGCGTGAATCATCCCATTCAGTTCTATGCAGCAACCAAACGCGCCAATGAGTTGATGGCTCATAGTTATAGCCATTTATTCAAACTGCCAACTACAGGCTTACGCTTCTTTACTGTCTATGGTCCTTGGGGGCGCCCAGATATGGCACCTTTTAAATTTACCAAAAACATTATAGAAGGCAAATCGATTCAAGTCTTTAACCACGGCAACCATACCCGTGACTTTACTTTTGTCGAGGATATTGCTGAGGGTGTAATCCGTTCCAGTGACCAAATTGCTGAGCCTAACCTAACTTGGGATAGCAATCATCCAGATCCATCAACCAGTAATGCACCATTCCGGATTTTTAATATTGGCAATAGTACACCCGTACAATTAATTGACTTTATACGAGCTATTGAAAACTCTGTTGGCAAAAAAGCCCTAATCGAAATGCTTCCCTTACAGGAAGGGGATGTGCCTGATACTTTAGCCGACAGTTCTGCTCTTGAACAAAGTGTAGGTTACAAACCTTCTGTTTCTGTTGACGATGGGGTGAAGCAATTTGTGGACTGGTATCGGGATTTTTATCAGATTTAATAAATTCTTCAAGTAATAAAAAAGGACTCGAATGAGTCCTTTTTTATTACTGAGTATCTTATTTCACATAAGTTAACCAGTGTGCATATTTAGGATCTCTGCCCTGAACTGCATCAAAATAGGCTTTCTGGATTTGAGTGGTAATCGGACCACGGACACCTTCACCAATTTGACGGTCATCATATTCACGGATTGGTGTTACTTCAGCCGCAGTACCGGTAAAGAATGCTTCATCAGCAATATAGAACTCATCCCGGGTAATACGGCGCTCTACCACTTCATAACCCAGATCCTTGGCAATAGTAATAATGGTTTGACGGGTAATCCCATCCAGTGCACCACCGGCAATATCAGGCGTATGGATGACGCCATCACGTACCAGGAAGACGTTTTCGCCTGAACCTTGGCATACATAACCTTGTGGATCAAGCAGCATTGCTTCGTCATAACCCGAATGTGCAACTTCCTGATGAGCCAGGATAGACAGGGTATAGTTACCAGAAGCTTTCGCCTTACACATGGTCACGTTTGGATGATGGTGAGTAAATGAAGAAGTTTTCACACGAATCCCCTTCGCCATCGCCTCTTCGCCCAGATAAGCACCCCAGCTCCACGCTGCAACCACAGCATGAATAGTATTGTCTGTTGCCGCAATACCCAGCTTTTCAGAGCCAATAAAAATAATTGGACGTAAATAGCAAGATGCTAATTTATTTTCACGAACAACATCAATTTGAGCTTGTTCTAATGCTGCCTGATCAAATGGAACTTTCATTTGATAGATTTTGGCAGAATTCAATAAACGTTTGGTGTGTTCTTTTAGACGGAAAATAGCCGTTCCATTCGGGGTTTCATAAGCACGGACACCTTCAAACACCCCCATACTGTAATGTAGGGTATGTGTTAATACGTGAGTTTTTGCCTCACGCCAGTCAACCAGTTGTCCATCTTGCCAAATAAAACCATCACGATCAGCCAAATTCATGCCACAAACTCCAATTTTTCACAATTATTCACTCTCCAGCGCAAATGCTGCAGCTGGATCAATCAGTCTTTGCCATAACTTGCAAACGGTCATTCGGGTATCGTGCCAGTCGCTTGCAGATACTTGCATGGATTGATTTGCAAGGGCTAAGCGGTGGCTCTCTGCGCGTTCACGGAGATAAGCTTGAATCAGAGCAGTCGCATCGTTGCTGGATAAGCAACCTGTCTTTGCGGCATCCTCAAGGATTCTTACATTGTCGGAGTAATGGGCGAGATCTTTATTCGTCCCACTCCAAGCCAATACTGCATACTGTGCCATAAATTCGATATCAACGATACCACCTGCATCTTGTTTTAAATGAAAAATTCCATCTTTTTTTTGCTCGTTGGATGAACCGAGATGGTCTTTCATTTTCTGGCGCATCTTCAGTACTTCGGCACGTACATGTGCCTGTTCACGCGGCTGGGTCAGAATCCGGCAGCGTAGCTG
>NZ_SMTB01000006.1:0-60327 GCF_006864105.1 Acinetobacter sp. RF14B
ATCGTGGCACGGGTCGAGTTGGCACTGGGTGAACAGGCCAAAGGGCTGCGCGCTTCGACCTTTCATACCTTCTGTATGTATCTGCTGCGCCGTATTCCAAAAGCTTTCGGTCTGGAGCAGTTTTCCATTATTGACCGTGATGATCAGCTGATGCTGTTTCGCCTGATCCGTGGCCGTGATGACAAGAAAAATCCAAATTACTTGCCTAAGCCGCAGGAACTCTGTGACCTGTATTCTTTTGCACGAAATACCCGGCAAAAGCTTAGCCTGGCGCTGGAAAAACAGATGCCGGAATATCTGGCGCTCAAAGACCAGATTGCTGACATCATGAAAGAATATGAGGCACGTAAAAAAGCACGCAGTTTTCTGGATTATGACGATATTCTGGCGGTGGTGGCCACTGCTTTGGCGCAGTCTGACGGTCTGGTCGACTATGTCGCCTCAATTTGCCGGCATATGCTGGTCGACGAAATGCAGGATACCAATCCATTGCAATGGGCCTTGCTAGAGCCGTTAAAAGATCGGATCAGCCTGTTTTGTGTCGGGGATGATGCCCAGTCGATTTATGGCTTCCGCGGGGCGGATTTTGAGAATATCCATCATTTTAAAGAGCGCGTGCCAGATGCCCAAATCCTCAGGCTAGAGCAAAACTATCGTTCTACCCAGGAAATTCTTGATCTGTCGAACTGGCTGCTGGACCAGTCCGAAATCAACTATGACAAGCGTCTGGATGCGTATCGCGGTGAAGGGGTCAAACCGAAAATGCACATCTTCCCGAATGAGTTTGATGAAGCCAAATGGATTGCGATTGATATTAAAGAGCGCCATTATATCCATGGGGACAAGTGGTCAGATCATATGGTTCTGGTGCGCTCCAGCTTTTCAGCCCGTCATATTGAAGCGGCCTGTATTGCTGCAAATATTCCTTACCGTTTTATTGGCGGCATGAAACTGCTGGAAACCGCCCATGTTAAAGACCTGTTAAGCCTATTGCGTGTGGTCGCGAATCCGCTAGATGACATTGCCTGGATGCGCTTTCTGACCTTATGGAATGGGGTCGGCGATGTCGGCGCAAGCAAGTTGTCTCAGCAATTGCTGATAGAGCCAGAGATGGAAATGATTGCCGGAAAATTAGAAAAATTTGGCAAGATTCCGCTGGAAACCATTTTGATCATGAAACAGATGGCAGTACTCAAAACTGAAGTACAGGCCTGTGTAAGTCTGGCTGTACAGGCAATTGAATCTCAACTGGCTGACAACTATAAAAAGGACTGGAATCGCCGTGCAGGGGATTTTGAACTGGTGAAACAGCTGGCCTCCAAGCATACCCAGCTCAGTGAATTTCTAGAAGAATATGTTTTAGACCCGGTATCTATTTCTGAAATCGAACGCCAGTCCGATAGTGATGTGGTCACGCTGATCACCATTCATTCAGCCAAAGGAACAGAACAGAAAGTCTGTTATGTGGCTAATGTTACGCCGGGGCAGTATCCACATGCACGTGCCCAAGGTGATTTCGATGATGTCGAAGAGGAGCGCAGGGTGTTATATGTGGCACTGACCCGGGCGCAGAATGAGCTGATTCTGACCAAGCAGAACCTGAATCACTGGGCGCGTGAAACCGTGGATGAGCAGGGTCGCAAAGTCGAAAGCTATTTTATGAATGATCTCACCCGTAATTTGTGTACTATGGAAACGCATTACAAAACCAGGCAGCAGACCGTTAAAAGTGCCCTGATCGAACGCCAAGCGATTAATTTAGATTTTGGCATTGATCTCGATTAAACTGTCATACTTGGGTGTTACGCAAAAAGTAGAGTAGGCAGGTGCTTTTTGATTATTTTTGCCTATCTTCTTAAGGTGATCCGATGAAAATTTTAGTCCGTAACTTGGAACGCACGGTAACAGAAGCTGAATTGCTGACTTTGTTCCAGCAATATGGCACTGTGGAGACTTGTACGCTGGTACTGGATGCCGACACGGGTAAATCCAAGGGCTTTGCCTTTGTAGAAATGCCACAGGGCCGTGAAGCAGTTAAGGCAATTAAAGGCCTGAATACCCTGCGTTTGCATGGCCGTGGTATTCGCGTCAAACAGGCTGAAGACAAGCCGCAGGCTTAAACCGGGCGGTATAAAAAAGAGCATTATTGGATGCTCTTTTTTTGTGGAGATAAAAAGCTTTAAATGTGAATAAAGCTGTAATCTCAGATGTCTTAAACAAAAAGCCAGTCTAATAGAAGAGCGCTTGCAAATCTTGGATTGCGTAATGAAAGCGGACGTTTTACTTTAAAGAGGCCAAAATATGTTTTAAATCTCAGGAAACCTCGATGACACGAGTTGCTCGCTACCATGCAGACCGCACCAACCAGAAACTTTATTTCGCTCGTTTAGCCTGCCAGCAGGCCGAACAGAGTGATCATGTGCAACAGGCACAGGCGCATCGTGAAGCCACTGTATTTCATCTGCATGGAGCCTTGCTGGCCTTTCTGCAGGAGCTGGTTCGCTACTACCGTTTAAATGATTTAACTCCGACCTTAAAGTCGATTGAGGAACAGCTGGCTGCCAAAGGTCAGATCTCGCCTGAAGTGTCGGTCTTGCAGCGCCTGGCCAAAGACGGTTTTATTGCTGAATTAAAACGTGCCCACCGCCTGTGCGAGTACGCACCCGAACCGAGTGTACCGCAAGGGGAAGACGAAACCTCTTCAAATCTCATCATTAAAGTCACACAGTCTCCACAGGCCTGGCTGCCTGATATTGCTATACTTAGAGAGTGGCACCGTGACCTGACCTATCTGATTGATGGCTTTCGTAATGAGATGGTAGAGTTCTAATCCAATGGATTAATGGCACTTGAAATTATTATTTCTAACCTTATATCAATTATTACTCTGATGATGCAAAGTGCAATCGTGCTTTGCCACCATGTTGAACATGGAGGATATATGTCTATAGAACAGTTGAAAGACTTATTTGGTAATCAAGAGGCGATTTTAGAACTCGTTCAACTTGAAGGTGGCGTGTTAGCATTAAGAAATGCAGGCTCGGAACAGCAGCCTCTGGTCATGATTCAGTTTAATGATGAAGTAAAAGCGCTTTTGGGTGACCAAACACCTGTGATCGCACAGCAGATGATTCAGGCTGCCTTATACGGCTTGCTGGAACAGCAAGTCAATGAGTGGCAGGCAGAAGTAGTGGATGAAAAACCGAAATATCTGAGTTGATTCATCCCGGCCCAGCAGCACATCTTCGGATGTGCTTTTTTGTAGTTCTCAAATTAAAAAGTGCCTTGTATCACTGCGGTCCAGGTTTTTAGTTTTCAGGGAAGAGACTTAAATTCTCCTCTAATAAAAAAGTTGCCCGGATGGACAACTTTTCACTGAGCAAGCCCGGCTTAATGTGAGCTGTGCTGATGGGCCACTTCAATCTGGTGCAAAATATAATGGCTCATGTTCTTCGCCATTTCTTCCTTGGCATAATACACTTCACCGACCTGATCACGGCGAATGATTTCGGCTTCTTCCTTGTTTTCTGCACAGACCAGAACCTGAATTTGCGGATTCAGGGTTTTGGCAATGTCGATAATTTTATGAATATCGACAATATCCATGGGAGAAAGTACCAGTAAGCGTGCGTGCTGGATATGTGCCTGAATCAGTACGCCGGCTTCAGTGGCAATCCCGGAAACCGCAGCAATCCCTTTTTTACGTAGATCTTCGACAATTTCACGGTTTTCTTCAGCAATGACGACCTTGATGTTGTGCTGCATCAAGGACAGGGTGATACGGCGACCGACTTCACCATGACCGACAATCACCACCTGATCACGCAGATAATCCTGTGATACTTCATCTGGCAGCATGGCCAGCGGGTCCCCGCTGCGTTCCAGTAAGCGTGCCAGGGTTGAGCGTTCACGAATCCATTTTTGTACCGGCTCAATTGCAGAAAACACAAAAGAATTCAGGCTAATGGAAAATAAGGCCCCTGCCAGAATCAGGTTCTGTGCCTCCAGGCTTAACAGTTGCAAGGACAGGCCAAGGGTTGCCAGAATAAATGAAAACTCACCAATCTGGGCCAGTGAAGCGCCAACGGTTAAGGCCGTATTCAGTGGATAGCGGAAAAACAGTACCAGTGCCATGGCCGCAATGGTTTTACCAATCATAATAATACCGATGACTGCTAATACATGCAGCGGCTGTTCAACCAGAATACGCGGATCAAACAGCATCCCGACCGAAACAAAGAACAGGATCGAGAAAATTTCGCGTAGCGGTAAGGTTTCCTGTTCAGCACGGTTACTGAAGTCAGACTCTTTAACCACCATACCGGCAAAGAAGGCACCCAGTGCCATCGAGACACCAAAGATCTTGTAGGCGCCAAAGGCAATTGATACGGCCGCTGCCACCACGGTTAAGGTGAACAGTTCACGTGAACCCAGACGTGCAACCACCTGCATAATCATCGGAACCAAACGTTTACCGATAATCAGCATAAAGGCAATAAAGCCGATCACTTTAAGCAGGGTCAGCCCTAAGGTCATCCAGATACTTTCATCTACTGAACCTTCTGGGGCCTGACCGCCCAGAAGAACTGCAGTCGCTGGTAATAAGACCAGAGCAAGCACCATTACCAGATCTTCGACCAGTAACCAGCCTACCGCAATACGGCCATTGATGGAGTCAAGCACTCCTCGATCACTCAGGGCTTTAAGAAGTACCACAGTACTGGCACAAGACAGACTCAGACCAAAAATCAGTGCGGAGCCAAAGCTCCAGCCCCACATCATGGAAATACCCATTCCCAGTAAGGTGGCAACAGCAATCTGTAAAATTGCACCGGGGAGGGCAATCCGGCGTACCTGCATCAGGTCGTTTAGGGAGAAATGCATACCGACGCCGAACATCAGGAACATGACGCCGAGTTCTGCAAGCTGGTTGGCCAGATGAATGTCACCGACCACGCCGGGAGTATTGGGACTGATCAGAATGCCGGCCACTAAATATCCGATCAGGGGAGGAAGGCGTAAACGTGCAGCAATATAGCCAAACAACAGCGCTAAGCTGAAACCAACAGCCAGTAAGATAATAAGTTCTACGTCATGGGGCACCAAACACTCCTTTATTTTGGGTTTAACGGGAAATAAGCTGAAAAAATGCCAAAGTAGGCGGAAATTTTATCAAGCTGCATAAAAATAGTGCAAAAAAAAACGACCTTTAAGGTCGCTTTTTTTAAAAAGCTAAAATTATTTGATTTTAGCTTCTTTGAAAATTACGTGTTGACGGATTTTTGGATCAAATTTTTTGATTTCCATTTTTTCCGGCATAGTACGTTTGTTCTTAGTAGTGGTATAGAAATAACCTGTACCAGCTGAAGAAACTAAGCGAATCTTATCACGCATTGTCTTGACTCCTTACTTAGATCTTTTGGCCTTGAGCACGCAGGTCAGCAACAACCTTTTCAATGCCCAATTTGTCGATGATACGCATACCTTTAGTGGTTAAACGAAGACGTACAAAACGTTTTTCGCTTTCTAACCAGAAACGGTGGTTGTGCAGGTTCGGCTCGAACCGGCGCTTAGTTTTGTTGTTGGCGTGTGAGACGTTGTTACCAACGACTGGACGCTTGCCGGTAACTTGGCAAACCTTAGACATGGTGTAACTCCATTGATTTAGCCAACAGCAAATCTGTATGGCCAGTCAAAAATAAACGGATTGAATTCATTCAAGGGGCGTTTTATATCAAAAATACGCTTAAAAGACAAGCGATTTTGTCTAAAAATAAACATGAGCTGGTGTGATAGCTTATACCTTGATCAGTTATCGAAGAAGCGCCTTTGAAATCAGCTTATGAATTGGCTTATTAAACGGCGGAAGAATATATTTCAAGCTATACAGCTTAGGATTCGACATTACCGAGCGTTCATGCGACAAACTGAAGAAGCCTTCTGGTCCATGATATTTCCCCATACCGGATGCACCCACTCCACCAAATGGAAGATCATCCTGCGCAACATGCGTGAGTACCGTATTTTGTCCAAAATGCCCTGAATGAGTACGCTGTGCAATATAATCGGCACGCGCTTGATCAAAGTCGAAATAGTATAATGCAAGAGGACGCGGACGGCTATTAATAAAGTCGATAACATCGTCGATTTGATCATATTCCATGATCGGCAACAGCGGACCAAAGATTTCGTGCTGCATGATCTGCATGTCGGGCATGACATTGGTCAGAATGGTCGGTGCGATCTTGCGAACCTCGGCAAGGTTTTCCTGATGCGGATTAAATTCGATAATCTGCGCACCCTGCTCACGGGCATCTTCCAGATAGCCCTGCAAGCGCTGATATTGCTTGTCATTAATAATCGAAGTGTAATCCTGATTATGCTGGATATCCGGATACATGTGCTCAACGCAGGCTTTAAAATGGTCGATGAACTCCGCAGTCTTGCCACGCGGCAGAAACATATAATCCGGGGCAACACAGGTTTGACCTGCATTCCAGAGTTTACCCACCGCAATCCGCTGCGCCACATCACGCAGATCAATGGAAGGGTGCACCAGCACCGGAGATTTTCCGCCCAGCTCTAAAATCACCGGTACCAGATTTTCTGCTGCGGCTGCCATTACCGTTTTACCTACCGAAGTAGACCCGGTAAAGATCATCTTATCGAAAGGCAGATGCGAGAATGCATCGGAAATCATGCCGCCCCCATTGATCACAGTCACCAGTTCTTTGGGAAAAGCCTCAGCCAGGGCTTTTTCCAGTACAGCACCAAATTCTGCCGAGGAACTGGACACTTTAATCATGGCATGATTCCCGGCAGCCAGGGCACAGATCAGGGGCCCAACAGACAACAATAAAGGATAGTTCCAGGGTGCAATGATTCCGACCACACCCAAAGGCTGATATTGCACCCAGGCTTTGGCCGGCTGGTGAATAAGGCCAACGTGACGTTTGGATGGCTTCATCCACGCCGTCAGATTTTTGCTGTAATATTTAATATGTTCCAGACAGGTCAGCAGCTCGCCGATTTTGGTTTCGCCAATCGAGCGGTTACCATAGTCCTGATTAATTGCATCGGCAAATTGATCTTGATACTTAACTAAGATACGCTTAAGTCGAGCTAAACGATCGATACGCTCCTTTGCAGTCGGCAGAGGATAGCGTAGATAAGCGTATTTTTGTTGAGCCAGCATTTCATTTAAGTACTGGCTGTCCAAAAAATGTGGTGTCATTGGTGTTGTTTTTGTATGACTGTTCATGCCGCACTACCATTATTCAAATCTCGGTTAATCAATTTTTAGAGCAAATACTCTAATTAGTCAAGTTACTTTGTGTGTTAGCCTGCTAATGCATGCACAGAATGGTTATTTTTAGGATGTCCCAAACCAAAACCTTAAAAACGAAAGAGCGTATCTTACAGCTTAGCTTAAAGTTGTTTAACGAGCGCGGTGAGCGGTCTGTAACCACCAATCATATTGCAGCTGAGCTCGGCATGAGTCCGGGCAACCTGTACTATCATTTCCGCAATAAAAACGAAATTATTAAGGAGTTGATGGAGCAGTACCAGAAGCAGACCCTGGAAATGCTGGCTTTGCCGGATGACCGTCAGCTGGATACCAATGACAAGATTCATTATTTTCAGGTATTGAGCAGTCAGCTCTGGGCTTATCGTTTCCTGCATCGAGATGTCTATCATTTGGTTGAAAATAATGAAGATTTTAGGAAAATGTATCCGCGTTTTGCCGGGCAGGTGATGCAGCAGGGACAGAAGATCTACAAAGGCTTTGTAGATGCCGGCCTTATGGAAATGACTGATTCTGAAATTGAAGCACTGATTATCAACTTATGGATTGTACTGACCAACTGGACTAACTTTTTATATATGTCGGGACATATTACCGATTCAAATAAACTGGAAGAAAAGTGGGTGTGGCAAGCCTTACGTCAGATGGTTTTTCTGGAGGGGGCGTATTTGCGCGGTGAAAGCCGTCAGACTTATGAAGGCCTGTTAAGCAGTTTGGGACCTTCCGATCTGTTTGCCAGTCTTTCTTCTGGAAAGAATATTGAAGCTGAATCAGCTATTCAGAATATTCAAGAAACGCGCTAGAATACTTGGCCTATTTTAAATTTAACTGATTAGTGACACAAACCAACATGAATATGACGACTGCTAATACCGCACGTTTATTGATTACTTGTGAAGACAAGCCGGGCATTGTGCAGGCTGTTTCAAGCTTCTTGTATCATCAGGGTGCTAACATTACTGCGCTAGACCAATATGCGACAGCAGCGCAGGGCGGACGTTACTTCATGCGCGTTGAATTTGAATTAGATAATCTTCAAAGTCGTAAAGAGAGTATTCTCCAGACCTTTGCAGCAAATGTCGCCGAGCGTTATGCCATGCAATGGCGTTTAGCACTGGTCAGTGACGTTAAAAAAGTCGGTATTTTAGTGTCCAAGGTGGACCATGCCTTGCTTGAGCTGTTATGGCGTCATGCACGCGGCGGCCTTCCATGTGAAATCACCAAAGTCGTGTCCAATCACGAAACCTTGCGTGAAGCGGTAGAAAACTTCGGTATTCCATTTGAAGTCGTGCCTGTGACCAAAGAGAACAAGCGCGAAGCCTATGCACGGATCGATGAGTTGATGCAGGGCAATGATCTTCTGGTACTGGCGCGTTATATGCAGATTCTGGACGAAGAGTTTGTTAACACCTGGGAAATGAAGGTGATCAATATCCATCACTCATTCCTGCCTGCGTTTGTGGGAGCCAATCCGTATAAACAGGCCTATGACAAAGGGGTGAAACTGATCGGTGCCACGGCTCACTATGTGACAGCTGATCTGGACCAAGGTCCGATCATCGAGCAGGATGTAGAGCGGGTAAACCATGACTTCACAGTCGAGCAGCTACGGGAACTGGGGCAGGATGTCGAGCGTAATGTGCTGGCACGTGCGGTCAGATGGCATCTGGAAGACCGAATTATTGTAGATGGCAATAAAACGGTCGTGTTTCAGTAAGCTCCTGAATCTTCATTTAAAAAAGGCATACTCAGAGTATGCCTTTTTTGTTTGCAACAAAAAAAATGCTGAAAGCATGGATTTTGAGTTGCAAATGAAAACACTTCTCATTTATTATTGGCGTACTTTCATTGTACTAACCGATGAGCTTGATAGGTTGTTTCGTATCATCTCCTCAAGGTAAAAGATTTAATGAGTCAATTTGCAGCTCCCATGACCCCTCCGCCGCCCAATCAGATGAAAAAGAAAGTCGTTTCTATTCTGGCGGCTGTACTGGTAGGGCATGCGGGTCTGCTGTGGGCAGTCAGCCAGATGAAAACGCCTGAGCTGAAGCCCGTGGACAAAGAGCCGATGAAAGTACGTTTCATCAAACTGCAGGAAGCACCAAAACCTTTACCACCGAAGCCGAAAGCAGAGCCGAAGCCAGAACCGCCAAAGCCGAAAGAAGTTAAAATTGTAGAAAAACCGCTACCGCCACCACCTAAAAAAGTCGAAAAAATTGAACAGGTGAAAAAGGCGGAAGCCCCTAAAGTCAAAGCAGCGCCTGTGGTCGAGGACAAACCGGATCCTAAACCGGCGGTTCAGACGGTGGTGACTGAAACCAAAGTGATCCCGACTCCGCCTCCAGCACCAGTTACACCGCCTGCTCCTGTCACACCACCAGCGCCGACTGCACCGCCATCACCAAAAAGTGTTTCCATTGGCGGAGGAGTATCCTGGTTACGTTCACCTAAAGTGTCATTATCACCAGGCGAATTAAAAGCATCCTGTTCTATGGTGATTGATATAGCGGCTAATGAGCAAGGAAAAGTAGTGTCTGCAAATGCACGAAATTCAGATTGTAGTCCAACGATAAAGCGTAAGGTCGAAGCGGCAGTACGTCGGGCACAATTGACCAAATATGTTGAAAATGGAGTGGCTTATCCAACACGTGTGGAACAGCCATTTGATTTTAAGATGACCAAATAACGGCTAACCCATTAGGAGTTCGGATATGAACTTTTCAGTTTATTGGCAACATGCTGATGCAGTCAGTAAAACACTGTATTTCGTGTTATTGGCAATGTCGATTGCGACATGGACCATCTTTGTACTGCGTCTGATGGGCACTCGCCAGCTGAAACAGATCGCTTATAACAGGCTGGCTCAGGCTGTGGATCAACTGAAAAGCAAATGCGTTCCTTTGACTTTCGAGCAGCGTAAAGCAGTGGCTGAGCAGGCTTTGCTGCGTCAGATCGCAGTAGAAAAGGCCAACGCTGAAAAAGGTGTATCCGTACTGGGAACGATTGCTTCCATTTCGCCATTTGTAGGTTTATTTGGTACGGTATGGGGGATTTTCCATGCACTGGTGGCAGTCGGTAAAAGCGGTCAGGCCGGTCTTGCTCAGGTGGCAACTCCAGTCGGTGAAGCATTAATTATGACCGGTCTGGGGCTGGCCGTCGCGATTCCTGCGGTACTGGCCTATAATATTGCAGTACGTTTTAATCGCGGCTTGGCACACGAGCTTCAGGATCATGCACATAGCCTGTTGATTGATACCATGTTGCAACAGGATTCTGCGGCAAAAAAAGTTGAGACAAAAATGAGCCAAGAAAGTCTGGTTGGAGGTCAAGTTTAATGGCTTTTCAATTGGGTGAGGATAACGATACAGGCATGAATGAGATGAATCTCATTCCCCTGATCGATATTATGCTGGTATTGATGATCATTTTCTTGGTGACAGCGACCGTGGCGAACCCATCAATTCCATTAACTTTACCGCAGACCACGGCTGAAATTGTCGATCTTCCGCCTGAAAATATTACGATCAGTATTAATGCAGAGGGTGAAGTGGCCTGGAATGGAAATATTCTGACCTTGGCGCAGCTTGAAACCCGCTTTAATGAAGCTAGCCAGACTGAACGTCAGCCGACCATCGTGCTAAAAGCAGATAAAGAATCACGTTATGATACGGTGGCTCAGGTGATGTCGCGTGCGAGTGGAGCCGGACTCAGCGATATTGCTTTTGCAACCGAAAATTAATGATGAGAGATAAAAAAAGCGGCTGATTTCAGTCGCTTTTTTTTAGGGATATTTTCAGAGATTAAGGATTTTTTAGTAACGCTATAAAGTGACTACGCAATTTATTCAGTTTCGGCGGAATAGAAAAATTGCAGTAACCCTGATTCGGATTACGGGCAAAGAAATTCTGGTGATAGTCCTCTGCCGGGTAGAAGGCTGGAGCTGGGCTTAACTCAGTGACGATATTAATCCCTTCATCTTTCAAGGCCTGAATTGTAGTATCTGCTGCGGCTTTCTGTTCATCATTAAAATAATAAATCACGGAGCGATACTGGGTGCCGACATCATTTCCCTGACGGTTTAGGGTGGTCGGGTCATGGGTGGCAAAGAATACGTCCAGCAACTGGCGATAACTTACTTGCTGTTCATCAAAGTCGATCAGAATCACTTCTGCATGCTGCGTATCGCCGCGGCAGATCTGCTCATAGGTTGGATCAGGCTGATGACCACCTGCATAGCCGCTCACCACCTGCTGAACACCCTGAATCTGTAAAAATACCGCTTCAGTACACCAAAAACATCCACCGCCAAAAAGTGCTTGTTGCATGATGAAATCCTCATGGAATGGGGTCGGGTGATTATTGAATCTTGTGCCAACAGTATGAAAGATCAAAAAGCCTGTAGACACAGGCTTTTTGTAGTCGGTTGTTTAACGAGGCTGTGCGGCAGTTTCCAGCTGAATCAGTAAATTGCCATGACGGTCTAATAATTTCAGGGTTTTGCCAAACACCTGATAATGGGTCACTTTGCTAAGAGCTTCATTAAATTTCTGGTCCAGATTATCATTATTTGTGCAGGCCATGCGCGTTCCTGCCATCTGGCCCAGACTCAGCGCGTCTTTGCTGGCAGTATAGCTGCCCATAATACGGTTACAGCCGTCTGCACCTGAAACACGTTGCGTCGCAGCATCGAATTGCAGGCTTGGGATATTATGTGCAGTTGGTGTAGTCTTGATTTCGGTATTACCAATCTGGGTCACAATCCAGGTCCGGTTTTGTAAAAGCTGTAAATTCTGGGTGGTTTGTGCTGCTGAATTGCCTGGAAGAGTTTCACATCCCATGATGCTTAAGGTCGATGCCATAATTATTGCTGCGGTTAGTTGTTTTAACATGAAAATTACCTCACTTTTTGAATAGCTAACTGTATATAAACAAAAAAAGAATTTATCTGCCAGTCAATTTTGTATCCTGAAGATTGACTGAATCGGGTGTTAATAAAGTTTTGAAGCCGGCAAGCCGAGGCGAATCTGATCTGAATATTCTTTGCTCGATATCTGTTTTGGCTGTTGAATACGCGGATTAATATGGGCCTGTTGATACCAGGTCTGCATATTCCAAGCTTGATCTAGTGCTTTTAGATCATAAAGATAATTGGGCAAGTAGCCTGAAACCAGAAGGCGATAATCTGAAGGCAGGGCCTCCTGGGAAACAGCCTGCACCATGTCAAAAACCAGCGTCGTGCAGTTACTGGTCAGGGTATTATACCATTTAGGTTCTTCAGCTAGCGCATCGGCCTGACGCAGATATTCTTTGAACAGGGCCTTGGCCTGTGCTTTGGGCATATTGACCGGAAAGAAATAGACCTGTTCGTTCCGGATATGGCTGCGTGTATAGACAATATCTTTTTCATCCGAAGCCACCAGACTCAGCTCGTATTTTCGGAAAAAGCCGCCAATCGCAGAAAACTCTTCATGTTTTTCTTTACGGATTTCAATTGAAAAAGTCAGCGGTTTTTGGTTGGCAAAATCAAAGCTGACCAGCGTGTGAGCGATTTCAGGACCCATCCAGTAGGAGGTGATGATATTCACTCCAGTAATCTGGTTCAGGTCGAAGCTGCGGCTTTCCCAGCGTTCGACATATTTTCCGTTCGGCTGCCAGTCGAAATTTCGGATATTGTGTAAAGTGACTTGATCACCTTGCTGTTCAGAGGATAACAGCCGTGAAACTTCTGGGTTCCAGTCACGATCCTGACGCGCTTCAATACTGAAATATGCAAACAGGCTGATCAGGAACACCAGCAGGTACAAGATTGTATCGACCTGGCGTGAAATCAGATGCCGGGTGAAATAAATGCCGAGTACGACGAGGGAAAATACCACCCAGCAGCCGATCAGGAGCATAGTGCCTATTTTGCCCAAAGGCTGCTGTATCCAGAGCATCAGGCTTAACCAGAGGCTGGAAAGCATCACGAATAGAGTAAACAGGCCACCCAGTAGCCACAGACTCCAGTGCTTTGCCGAGGGCGTGCGTCCTTGCATTATCTGACCTTTTACTTGAATAGGCTTTATTTTTGATAGGTGGCAAATTCAAAAGCAATCCCGCTTTTGTCATCTATGTGTTGTGCAGATGCTACTTTTTTGAAGTCTGCTGGAATTTCCGGATAGTAGGCATCACCTTGTACATCCAGTTCAATATGGGTCAGTTCCAGGCGGTCGGTTATCTGCATGGTCTGTTTGAAAATTTCACCGCCCCCAATAATGAAAACCGTATCCGGCTTTGCTGAGGCTTTGACATCAGCAACCGCCTGACGCAGTGCCTCTTCAATACTATGCGCGACTTTGGTGCCCGCAAAAGACCATTCGGGATCACGGGTAATCACCCAGTTCACCCGTTTAGGCAAGGCACGCCCCATAGATTCAAGGGTTTTACGGCCCATGACAACTACGCCGCCTTGAGTAATTTCTTTAAAATGCTTGAGATCAGCTGAAATATGCCATGGCAGATCATTGCCCTTGCCAATACAGCGCTGCTGATCCATAGCTACCACGTGTACCACTTCTAAATCTTGAAATGCCATAACAGCCCCTAAAGGTTGAATCCCGATGTCTCCCTCTGCCCAAAACAGCTGCAAATGACACGTGCTGTTTGGTCAGAAGAAATAATCAAGAGGGATGATTCAATAATAAATTAAACGGCAACCGGCGCTTTAATCGCTGGATGAGATTCATAACCAACAATTTCAATATCTTCAAATTTAAACTGGAAAATATCTTTAACTTCAGGATTCAGCTTTAACTGACATAAGCCTAAAGGCTCGCGGCTTAATTGCAGTTGAGCCTGTTCAAAATGGTTGGTATAGAGATGGGTATCACCGCCAGTCCAGACAAAATCGCCAAC
This sequence comes from Acinetobacter sp. RF14B, assembly GCF_006864105.1. Lineage (NCBI taxonomy): Bacteria > Pseudomonadati > Pseudomonadota > Gammaproteobacteria > Moraxellales > Moraxellaceae > Acinetobacter > Acinetobacter sp. RF14B. Next base: position 14,201 of record NZ_SMTB01000006.1, read on the forward strand.
GCCCAGATCACAGACCTGCGCAATCATATGGGTCAGCAGGGCATAGCTGGCAATATTAAATGGCACACCTAAAAACACATCGGCACTGCGCTGGTAGAGCTGACAAGAGAGCTTGCCATTGTGGACAAAAAACTGGAACAGGGTATGACATGGCGGTAAAGCCACCTGATTGGCTTCCTTCGGATTCCAGCCCGAAACGATCAGACGGCGTGAATTCGGGTTGGTTTTGATTTCATTAATCAGCCATTTGATCTGGTCAAAACCGTCCTGGTGATAGCTGCCATCCTGGTTTTGGCTGGCACCGAAATTACGCCATTGATGCCCATAGACCGGACCCAATTCGCCTGCAGGGCGGCCAAAACGCGCAGTCTGTTCTGCGGTTGCCCATTCATCCCAAATCGAGACTTTATTGTCTTTTAAATATTGAACATTGGTATCGCCTTTCAGGAACCAGAGCAGTTCAATGACGATGGAACGGAAATGAACTTTTTTGGTGGTCAGCAGAGGGAAACCTTGGGAAAGATCAAAACGCATCTGATGACCAAATACCGAGCGTGTGCCTGTACCGGTACGGTCGCCTTTATCGCCACCCTGGTCGAGAATGTGTTGTAAAAGGTCAAGATATGGGCGCATAGTTCTCTCTGTTTAAAGCTATTGAAAATTGCCATGTTAAAAATAAAAAAAAAGATCAGCTCGAGATTAATTTACTGTCAGAATGGCAATTTAAATTGCACTCATCATAGCATTTTTTAACGGGCTTTCATCGTTCCGCCCACAATAAAAAAACGCCTCTTGAGTGTCAGCTTAAAGCAAAATAATGGCCGCAGATGAATGGTTCAAAGGTGTGTTATAGATCAGGCTTAGCCACCGATCAGGCCAGGAGTGTGCCGAGTTTAAGTTTTAGTTTCAACCACTTTTATTTAGCGTGCTCATGATGTACCAGTGATTCAGGTTTTTTATGGGGGCTTTATTGCCTGAGTTGTAAACATGCAGTTCCAGTGCTGAACCAGTAAACTTTTGTGCTTATTGAATTGTATATTTCATGCAATTTTTTAAAGGTGAGCCGATTTTCATCAGTATGTTGTACTTTCAGTTTAATTGCCCTAAAGGCAATATAGATAGAGCGAATCTGGGAGCAATATACTCTGGTTTTTCAATGCTAAAAGTAGAAAATGCGAGATGTATAGATCAGTGCATGATTAAAAAGTTGAGTAAAAATGAAAATTTAAAAGTAGGGGCTAATGTTTAAAAGAGCTAAATAAAATTTCACTATTTTCATGAAAAGTGCAGAAAAAAGAATCTCAAAAGAAAGAATGCTTTAGTTATACTTTAACAACAATAGAAAAATTTAATTACATTTTATTTGTGAAGAATAACATTTAACCGTCTAGTATTCTCCGTTTGTTAAGAAATGAAAGCCAACATCTACGGCGAGGAGGAGTAGGTAAAAACATGGTTTATGATCAGCCCGTGAATGTGAGTGCAGTACATGCTCCTGTTCAAGCGAATATCATGTTGCGTTCTCAAGCAAGACAAAATCCGAAAAAAACCTCATCCACTTCTGCAACTAAGGCAGTCGGTTCGAGTAATGGTCACCGTATTAATATTGAAAAATTCACCAGTTATTTACAGGGGATTACACGCCGGACCAGTACCCAAAAGTGTGCACGTAGTATCCGTGTGGGATTGCAATCTTCCGGGGCAAAAATTGTCAATCATCCGGTGGCTGCAGCGGACTGGGGAAGTACCTTGAAACAACTGGGGTATAAGAAAATCAATCAGTCTTTTGACCGTCCTAAAAAAGGCGATATTTATATTATTGACCGTACCGCCAAGCATCGTTATGGGCATATTGCTGCTTATTCAGGAAGTGCCTGGGTATCGGATTTTAAGCAAAACAGTCATGCAATCTATCGCACCAAGAACCTGACTTATAGTTATTATCGTCTGGCTTCAGACCTTTAACTTAATACTATCAGCGTTTTAATCGTTACAGCGTCTGGCCCGCTTGACATAGATGAATGCCAGAAAAAGTCCAATTGCTGCAAAGCCCAGACATTGTAAAGCCAGCGCAAATTTTCCCCAGCCCTGTGCATGTTGCGGCAGATAACCCCATAGGGTGACCATCGCGACAATTGGGATGACCCGGCTGAGCGCAGCAAAGCCATTGGCATAAGGATGGCCGGCAGGAATCTTGAAACGCAGCTGGCGCAGTCCATAGCTTAGTAGGCCAATTCCTACACTGAAGCTGATCCATATCGGGCCGAGCTGAGCCACGGTGGAAGCGCTATATATCAGAAGACAAACAATGATGACCACCACCAGTTTCATCTGACGGGTACAGCGTTTGGAATACCAGTGCTCAAGCATGAGGTGGCTCTGGGTCTTGCCGGTTCTGATTCAAGAGTGACAGGGGCGAAAACAGACAGATGCTCAAAGTCATAAAGCCAATCCCCTGAGCACCCGGAAGTAAAATTTCACCCTGCTGCATGTGCATAAAAACCAGACTGATCACTAAAGCCAAAGGAATCCAGGTCAAGACGCGATAGAGCAGGCCAGTCGGCTTTTTAGAGGCAAAGTGAATTTTGCAGTAACGGCAAATCAAAAAAATAATACCTGTGCCGACAAACATTAAAATGGCATCCAGTGGCAGCGGTTGCATCCAGTACAGTAGCGCCGTCATAGCTGCAATGACTATAAAAAACAGCAGTTTTTGCAGAAAAGATAGCTGCGGATTAAACCAGAACTCAAGCATAAGAATGGAGGAATGGAAGGACAAAAACTACTTTAGCATATTTTTTTCAATAAAAAAGCGAGGCCGCTGCCTCGCAATGTTGTGGGTCTAATTAACAGTTTTTCTGAGGACCCCAGTCATAAATTTTCTTCTGGTAGGCATACCACATCATCCAGAGGCCAATCAGAATCATTGGCAGGCTCAGGAATTGTCCCTTGCTCATCCAGCCAATAAACAGCTGGCCATTGTCCGGTTCACGGAAGAACTCGACGATGAAGCGCGCCAGGCCATAACCGATCAGGAACAGTGCTGATACTGCCATGCGTGGGCGTGGCTTCGCGCTGAACCACCACAACACAACAAAGAGAATCAGGCCTTCACACAGCGCTTGGTAGAGCTGTGAAGGATGACGTACCAGCTGCAAGGGGTCTGTCGGGAAAATCATGCCCCAGGCAAAGTTTGGATCTGTAACTTGGCGGCCATACAGTTCACTGCCTATAAAGTTACCAATCCGGCCGAACATCAGACCTGTCGGTACGCAAGGTGCGATAAAATCCAGGGTCTGGAACCAGGTCATGTTATATTTCTTGCACCACCAGAGCATGGCTAAAATCACACCGAGGAAGCCGCCATGGAAACTCATGCCACCGGTCCAGATCTGGAACAGCCAGAGAGGGTTTTCCAGAAACTGGGAAAAGCCATAGAAAAATACATAACCGACCCGGCCCCCAATAATGACCCCCAGCGCCCCAAAGAAAATCAGGTCAGACACCATATCCGAGGTCCAGCCACGCTGTTTGGCACGGTAGGTTGCCAGTCCCCAGGCAAATAAAAAGGCCAGTAGATACATCAGTCCATACCAGTGGACTTGCAAGGGCCCGAGCGAAATTGCCACGGGATCAATATTTGGATAGGTCAGCATTCCTGTTCCTTGTGATTCTGTTTTGAACAGATTTTAGCTGAAAGATAAGAAAAATGTTGTACATTCAATGTGTAAAGATCGAGAGCAGCAATTATGTGTATAGTGGCCTTAGCCTGGCAGGTACTGGAAGATACCCCGGTCTGCCTGATTTCAAATCGTGATGAATTCTATCAGCGTCCAACGCATGCTTTATATGAGTGGGAACATAGTCCGATTATTGCCGGGCAGGACTTACAGTCTGGCGGGACCTGGATGGGCATTACCGCTTCAGGAAGATGGGCGGTGATTACCAATTTTCGTGATGGACGGGACCAGAATCATTATCCCACCTCACGCGGGCATATTATTCAGAAATTTCTGGAATCAGAGCTGCCGCCAATCCGCTTTGCCCGGGAACTGGAAAAGCATCAATGTGATTATGCCGGTTTTAACCTGTTTATGGGCGATCAGCATCAAGCGGTATATATGAGCAATCGGGGGGAAGCACCACAAGTGCTAGCGCATGGGGTGTATGTCGTCTCAAATGGACTGATAACAGAAGACTGGCAAAAAAACCGGCATTTGCGTAAGCGCTTTACCCAGGAATTTCTGCCGATGTTGCAACAGGACCGTATTCCGGAAGCAGAGCTGTATCATGCAGCTTGGGATATTTTGGAAGATGAACGCCAGGTGATTCCAGATCTGTTACCTCAAACCGGGATCTCGGTTGAAATGGAACAGCTGCTGTCTTCGACTTTTATTCAAAGCCCGACTTACGGCACCCGTTGTTCGAACTTCCTCAGAGTGAAAAGGGGGCAGTGGCAATGGCTGGAAAAATCCCAGCAGGGTGACATGGCAGGACAAGTGGTAGAGAAAATCATCACACTGCAATAAAAAATGCCGACATTTGTCGGCATTTTTGAGAGCTCTGGATTAAGCCTGAGCTGTTTCCAGTGCTTCCCCTGCGATTGCACCACCATCTTTACGGGTAATCACCACAGTGGCAGAGCGGGGTACTTTACCTAAGCGGCTATAACGCTCACTTTGGTTAGCAGGCCATGCGCCGCCCGGGTGCTGCACGTTAACAAAGATTGCTTTGTAGTCCGGGGTAATGGTAACACCGGTAATTTCACAACCTGATGGGCCAACAAGGAAACGACGTACGCGATCATTGCTTAACTGCGCACCGACAAAAGTTTCTTGTCCTTCCTCTTTGGTGGTTGCAGCAAAGGCTTTATGGCCATCACCCACGGAACCAGGAAGTGCAGCAAGCATCATACAGTTGGTTTCGTCGGTATATTGGCCATCATCAGTTTGAATCCATAAGATACCGCGTGGATCGAACCACATGCCATCCGGGCTAGAAAAGTCATTGAGATTATCCAGACCAGACAGGTTGATGTTTGAAGCGGCACGTGCTTCAGCGCCAAACAGGAAGATGTCCCAAGTAAATGTAGTGGCAGTAACAGTGTCATCAGTTTCACGGAAACGGATGATATGACCATTCATATTGCCTGAATTACTGGCACTTGAACCTTTGAAATCGACATAGCTACGCGGGTTTGCAGCATCCGTTGGGTAGGCACGACCACGGTTACTGTTGTTGGTCAGGGTAACATAGACTTCGCCATTTTCAGGGTTTACCGCCACCCATTCCGGACGGTCCATTTTGGTTGCACCCACATGGTCGGCGGCCAGACGAGCATGGACCACAATATCTGCTGCATCTTTGAAAGAATAAGTAGTATTGGCCTGATCTAAACCATTTTTACCATAACTTAGCTCAACCCACTGGCCTGTACCATCTTCTTTAAATTGTGCAACGTACAGGGTTCCTTTATCCATATACTTGTCACCTGCGGCATAGCCACCATTGACATCTTTAGGATCCCAAACGGCTTCAGAGACAAACTTATAGATATATTCGCCCGTAGCATCATCACCCATATAGAATGCAAGTGGCTGGCCCACAATCGGATTACTAGAGCGGCAATCTTCATGAGCAAAACGGCCGAGTGCAGTACGCTTAACCGGGCGAGTGTTTGCACTGAAAGGGTCAATTTCAACAATAAAGCCACAGGTATTTATAGCATTACGGTAGTCACTTAAAGCATTGCCATTCGGATCAGCCGTAATGTTCCAGCGGTCATACAGATCACGATCGCCCGTGAGTTCCGCATCTGTCTTATCCCAAAGGTATTGACTTTCTGCAGACTTGCCACGGCCATAACGTGCTAAAGCAACTTGTTCATTATCTGGGCGTACATCACCCTCATCACGAGAGAAGTAACCACTCCAGTTTTCTTCGGCAGTCAAATAAGTGCCCCAAGGTGTATATCCATTACCACAGTTGGCAAAAGTACCACGGGTTAATGTCCCCGTTGGTGAAAAGCGGGTTTTGACCAGGTCTGAGCCACGTGCCGGTCCACGCAGCTCCATTTCTGTTGCAGCGGTAATACGGCGGTTAAATGGGGAGTTCAAATTAATTTTTACGTTTTGAGTGTTTGGATCTTTCTGAATTTCAATGACTGAAACACCGTGAGCATTTACTTCACGAATAATCTGGTCTTCAGGACGTTTACCATCTTCTGTCGTAATCACACCTACTGGTGTATGTAACTGAGATTGTTGTAGATACTCATGATTTAAAACCAGTAAACCTTGCTTTGATTCTTTTAATGAGTAATTTTTCTTGGTTGGGTCCATGCCAAAGAATGACATCCCGTCGTGGTTATCACCTGCGCGGAATTGGTAAGATGGACCTGAAGGTAATTCAGAATCTGTTTTTTCAGGATAGCTGCTATTGATCGGATCGCCAACAGCATACAGAACATTAAGCTCGTAGCCTTCAGGCACACTAAAAAAGTTCTGGGTATTTTTTTTAACCGCTTCAAAAGACAGCTTGTTTGGACGTTGCGCCAGGTCGCTCCATACATGCTTATCATTTTCTTTATCTGGGTTAGGCGGAGTCGGTCCAGAAGAGGTATCATCGTTGTCATCCGAGCAACCGCTTACAGACGCTGCAAATGCCAAAGCCATGGCGCCGCTGCCTGTTTTAGCAATAAAGCTGCGACGGTTGATATATTGATTCAGAATCGTTTGGAAATGGGTATTATTTGAGGTATTGCTATCTTCGGTAAGGTCCTGACAAGGTATCATTTCTTTATTTTGCATTTGAAAGTCCTGTTAAAATCAAGTGTTCAGTTGTGTTGAAGTTGTTCCATACCATAAGCCTGCTATATGACAGTACGCTTAAGGAAATATTGCAATAAAGTGAAATAAGTTATTGGAATTAAAAATAAAAAGAGACGGTTGTAGCCGCCTCTTTTTATTCTCGATTGATTCTTTAGGTCTCGATATCTTTTAAACGTCTTTTCTCAATCAGCTTCCCGGTCAACAGCCCAGTCTCAAATAACAGCCACATAGGAATGGCCAGCATAATCATCGACAAGGCATCGGGTGGCGTCACGAACATGGCCACAAAAAAGCATCCGACAATAATGAATTTGCGTTTTTCAACTAACTGTTCGGTACTCACCACTCCAATTAAAATTAACACCAGGGTAATAATCGGGATTTCAAAAGTCAGGCCAAAAACCAAAAACAGTTTTAAACAGAAATTGAGGTAACTGTTAATATCCGTCATGGGAGCGACAGTTTCAGGAGCTACACTGATAAAAAAGTGCAGAATTGAAGGTAAGGCCACAAAATAAGCAAAACTGATTCCGAGATAAAACAGGATAATACTGCCCAAAAGTAGCGGCAGTGCCAGACTTTTTTCTTTTGCATACAGAGCTGGCTTAATAAAGGACCACAGCTGATACAGAATAAAAGGCATGGTGATCATCAATGCCAGAAAAAAGTTAAGCTTAAAGGGCGCCATAAATGTCGCTGTCACATCTGTTGCAATCATGGTCGATGTGGCAGGAAGCTGTGCACGTAGAGGCTCAGACAAAAGCTGATAGGTAGAATTGGCAAATGGCAATAAACAGAAAAACAGGCCGATCAGCACCGCCACAATTTTAAACAGGTATTTGCGCAGAATGACCAGATGCTGGGTAATGGGCATCTCTTCAAGCAGCGGCTGTTCAGGAATGGCTTCGGAATGGGCAGTAGGCAAGGAACTCATACGGCTACCTTCATATCCAGATATTGTTGGGGGTGGTCTACAGTGGTTTTAGGTTGACTGCGAGAGGGCAAGTACACCGCAGGAAGGGTGGTTTTTAAAGGTTCATAACTTAAAGATTTATAGCTGAGAGTTGATTGATCTCGCGTCATGCTGTGCTGCACCTGATCGGTTTCAAGCGGTTTTTGCAAATTCTGCATTTGTGCCTGCATTTTTGCTTCAAGCTCCTGAATACGTTTCATCTCTGCCTGCATTTGTTCACGCAGTTCCGATAAACGTAATTCGCGATCCAGGTCATTTTGAATATTGCTGACGGTACGTTTAACTTTGCCATACCATTTGCCGACAAAACGTACAGCTTCAGGTAGCTTGTCCGGCCCCAGCACCAAAAGTGCAATGATCCCGAAGATAAACAGCTCGGTCATTCCAATATTGAGCATGGCAGTCTCTTAGCTTTTGACTGAACTTTCAGGTGTTTTTACTTGTGCATCAATCGTGCGTGGCTGTTGCAGCTGCGCTTGTTCAGCTTCTTCATCTTTCACTGACTTTTTAAAATCCTTGATTGCACCACCTACATCTTTGCCCAGGTTTTTTAACTTTGATGTACCGAACAATAAAATCACCACAATTGCAAAAATCAGTACATGCCAAATTGATAATCCAGCCATCATTTTATCCTCTTTATATTATGGCTCTATCTCAACAGGCTTTTATGACACAGAGGTGACGGTTATATTTCTTTTTGAAGACAAGAGAAGAAGCAAGACTGAATATGATAGGATTTTTTACATTGATACAAATGAGTCCTGTCGGGTATGGCGCTGCTTCTGCCTCTGATCTCTTTTTTAACCGGATATTGGGGCGTTCAATATTTAAAATCTCTTCGCCCCTTCATGGCAGCAATGCTGGCCCGGGTGCTGATTCCACTCGTCATCATTTATAACATGTTGTTTTATCAGCAAGGCAGCCTGTGGCTGCTTGGCTTTAGCGTATTCAGTTCTATTCTGCTGTTCAGCCTGTTTTATGCTTTAAGTAAAGATAAACTCCGTGCCCTGTGTTTTAGCTATTTAAATGGGGTATGGCTGGGTTTTCCTTTTGCTCTGGCCGTTTTTGGACCTGAGGCCAGTAGTACGATTGTGGCGCTGTATATTGGTGGCTCACTGTTTGGCAATGTTGCGGCTATTCTGGCCGTCAGCTCCACACGGCAGACTCCCCAATTTATTCTTAAAAATGTCCTGATCTCTCCACCTGTTATTGCTTTGAGTATTGCCGCAGTCCTGTCGTGTTGGGACTTGAGGGCTTATGAAATGCATCCGGTCGTGCAATGGGGGTATCAGGCCAATAAAGTACTGGTGACTTTTAGCGGAATGTGCATTTTAGGCATGTGGCTGAGTAAAGTGCGGATTCATTTACGAGATCTGCAACGTAGCCTGCTGCTTATCAGTGGCCGCTTTATACTTGCGCTGGGACTGACAGCAGCCGCTTATTTCACTTTGCCGATTCCACCTCAACTCCTTATTTATGCCGTCATGCTGATGTATTTTTTATTACCGCCTGCGGCCAATATTGTGGCGCTAGAAACGCATTATCAGGGTACAGGCCATTCAGCCAAATATATTGCGTCAGGAACAATTGCCAGTGCCATACTCATCGCGCTTTATGGCATGATCTTGCATATCTGGGTGCCGGGTTTATAAATATCTAGTCAATACCAGGACATGGTTTGAATAAGAAAGGGCTTGTTTATCGCTTTCTAACGCCCTCCTCAAAGGGAAGAAGGGCTTTGTTGTGCTCGCTTATTTCTCTAGACTGGCTTTAAACAGCTGCATCGCCTGACCACGATGACTGATTTTATTTTTCTCCTCTTTACTCATTTCTGCGCTGGACAACTGCAATTCAGGTAGCCAGAACAGGGGATCATAACCAAAACCATTTTCGCCACGAGGAGCTTCCAGAATTTCACCTTTCCAGATGCCTTGAAAAATTTGTGGGAGTGGATCTTCGGCATGCTGGACCAGCGCCAATACACAAACAAACATACCGTCAATGACTTCATTTTCTTTACGCAGCGGCTTGAGTTTGCTTAACAGCTTTTCATTATTAGCTGCATCATTGCCATGTTCGCCTGCATAACGTGCCGAGTAAATTCCCGGTGCACCGCCTAATACAGGCACACAAATACCGGAATCATCAGCAATCGCAGGTTTGCCTGAAATCTTTGCTGCATGACGGGCTTTAATAATGGCATTTTCTACAAAGCTTAACCCATCTTCGACCGCATCTTCGATATTCAGCTGACCTTGCGGAACGACGTCGACAGGCAGTTGTAACTCTGCAAACAGTTTTTCAAATTCAGCAATTTTACCTTTGTTATTACTTGCAAGTACCAAGGTTCCCTGAGATAACCAAGCCTGAGCTGACATATATTCGCCACTTATGAGTTGAAAATACGGAACAGGTGATTTTAACCGAATTCAATCTAAAGTCGGTAATTTTACCTAAATTTGTACCACCTCATCTTTTGAGGCGGTGAGCTGCTTCACCAGATGCTTTAAATTGCTGCTCCAGCAAGCCGGTTGATCTGCAATCAGGTAGGTGTTCATGGTGGCAAAAGGCTCATGAATTTCCAAAACGTCTACTGCATTTCTAAAATGTGACTGCTCAACATAGGAGCGCGGTAAAATTGCCATTCCCATATTCATGCTGACACAGCTCATAATACCGTCCAGGCTACCCATTTCGATAATATGACAAACGGCGAGCTGTCGACTCTGTAAAAATAAATCGATGACACGACGGTAACTGCATCCTTGGCGGAATGCGAGAAATTTCTGTTGTTGGAGCGTTGCGGCAGTCAAGGGCTGTATGGTGTTTTTTGAAGTTACCACCACCAGCTGTTCTGTAAACAGATGCAGATTATACAAACCATGCACTGGCTCAGGACTGGCAATAAAGGCACAGTCCAGCTGAGCATCCTGTACGGCTTCAATCAGTGTGCGGCTGGGGGCGGTCTGCAAGCTGAAGGATAGGGCAGGGAAGCTTGCAGAAAATCTGTTTAAGATCTGCGGCAGATGGACAGCAGCAGTAGTTTCCATACTGCCAATCTGGATCGGATGCGAAGGATAGGGCTTTTCCTCAATAAAAATACTTTTCACTTCATCATGCAGAGACAGGATTTTTCTGGCATAAGTGACCAGCTGTTCGCCAGCTCGGGTCGTTCTGACTGGTGTTTTACGGGTCAGTAGTTCAGTGTTTAGCTCGGACTCAAGCTTTTTAATGTGGCTGGTGATATTGGATTGAACCGTAAACAGTTTGTTGGCAGCCAGAGAAAAGCTTCCCAGCTCAACAACCGTCAGAAAAATTTCCAGGGATTTTAACTGCATACTTTTATCTCAAAATATCTCAAAAACAGATAATAGTTATCTCTAAGAATCATTTTACATGATGATGGTTTTTCATTCTAATGCATGAATGATTTAAATTTATGCAGTGTTAAAATTATGGCAGCTTTTTTTAAACAAGGTTTGCTTTATCTGACGATAGGGCTGACAGTGCTGTTTTTTCAACAGCTGGATGCTCAGTTTCAGCAAAAAACTGGCTACAAAAATCTCTTTGAGGACGTGCCTGAGCATTTTGGGCAATAGTTCAGGCTATAAAAAAGCACCCGAAGGTGCTCTTTTGCAAATCCAGCTTATTGTGCCTGAATCCATTTGTCTGCACGGTCACGTGCCTGACGGATTTGATCTTGAGTCAGGTTGGCTGCCAGAGCCGTTTTCTTGCCTTCAGAAAGACTGATAACCTTATTGTCGAGCATGCCGTCACGGGTAGAAAGCTCATACCACTGATAGGCGCCCATATAATTTTTCTTTTTCTCTTCCATCATGGCAAGGTTAAAGCTGGCACGGTTATCGCCACGGCTAGCTGCCTTTTCAAAATACTGGCGGGCAAGCGTTTCATCTTTTTTAGTACCGATGCCATCTGCTAGCATACGGCCTACATTTAGCTGGGCTACGGCTAAGCCTTGATCCGCAGCAGCTTTATACCAGCTAAAAGCCTGACGCTCATCTTTTTGAATGTCTTTGCCATACTGATATTTAGTCGCCAGATAGAACTGTGCTCCTGGTTGACCGGCTTTGGCAGCTTTAATCAGGCTATTAATGTCCATAACTGAATATTGGGCGGCTTGGCTTGCCACCGATGGGCTTGGCGCAACATAATCTGCATGGGCATTTAAGCTAAAAAGTCCCGCCAGTAGCGTCGTAGTGATTAATAATTTTTTCATAGAGCGCTCACTCGATAAATTGCGACTTCACCAAACAGATTAGGAAGGTGCTTGCTGAGCAAGCTGTCCTGTTGATTCCCATTTACAGCGAGTCGATTAATAATATTAATATTATTTTCCGCACAAAGAGCTTCAAAGTCACGGAAGGTGCATAGGTGAATGTTCGGTGTGTCATACCACATATAGGGTAAAGCCTCCGAAACCGGCATTTTCCCTTTTAAAGCCAGAAAAGAACGGGTTCTCCAGTGGGCAAAGTTCGGGAAAGTAATAATCGCCTGTTTACCTACGCGCACCATGTCACGCAGTAATACGTCTGGTGCATCTACGGCCTGTAAGGCCTGTGCCATTACAACATAGTCAAAAGACTGATCGGCAAAACGGCTTAAACCGAGATTTAAGTCCTGCTGGATGATATTTAACCCGCGACTGATTGCAATTGCAATCTTTTCCTGATCAATTTCCAATCCATACGCACGAATATTGTGTTTTTTGCTCATGTGCGCGAGCAATTCACCATCGCCACAGCCGAGATCCAGAACACGTGAGCCTGGCTTGATCCAGCGTTCAGCAAGTTGTTGGTCAATACGCATTACACAGCCTCCTGCGGGGTTGTTTTCAGGTGTTCTTCACCACCCAGGAATGCACGCAGGGATTTAACGTACAGCGGAATTGGAAATAAGAAGGAGTCATGACCCTGTTCAGCATTAATATCTAAATAGCTGACCGGTTTATGATTGGTAATTAAAGCATCCACGATTTCTTGTGAACGCTCAGGCGCAAAACGCCAGTCCGTAGAGAAAGACACCACCAGAAATTGACACTGGGTATGTGCCATCGCCTTGACCAGAGACTGTTCATATTCACGTGAAGGATCAAAGTAATCCAGCGCTTTGGTCATAATCAGATAAGTATTGGCATCAAAGTTGCGGCTGAACTGTTCACCTTGATAACGCAAATAACTTTCTACCTGGAACTCGACATCAAAACCATACATAAATTTGCCTGATTTTAAATCACGGCCAAACTTCTGTTTCATGGCTTCTTCAGACAGATAGGTGATATGGCCCACCATCCGTGCCAGAATCAACCCGCGTTTTGGATAGCTGTCATGTTCCAGATAACGGCCATTGTGAAAATCCGGATCAGATAGAATCGACTGGCGCGCTACTTCATTAAATGCAATATTTTGTGCCGAAAGCTTTGGAGCACTGGCAATAATGACACATTTCTTTAAACGGTCTGGATAATCCACCGACCATTGCAGGGCTTGCATGCCACCGAGCGATCCTCCAATGATCGCATACCAGACCTGAATACCAAGACGGTCAGACAGTATGGCTTGAGTTTTGACCCAGTCCCGTACCGTTACCAGTGGAAAGTCTGGACCGTACGGGCGATTGTCATTTTCTGGATTGGGAGAGATAGGACCGGTCGAACCACTACAGCCGCCAATATTGTTGAGCGCCACCACAAAAAACTTGTTGGTATCGATGGCTTTGCCTGGACCAATACAGGCATCCCACCATCCGGGTTTCCTGTCATCTTCATGATGATAGCCCGCTGCATGATGATGGCCTGACAAGGCATGACAAATCAGAATGGCATTGGACTTATCGGCGTTTAGTTCGCCGTAAGTTTCAACCATCAGTTCAAAACGTGGGAGGATGCGACCGCATTCAAGCTCTAACGGCTCTTCAAATTGGAACTTTTGTGGGACTACAATGCCCACTGAGTCTGCTGGAAAAGACACGGGAATGATTCGCCTTAAAACTTTAATATGAATAATAAAAGGATACCATTTGCAGGTATCCTTCAAAAGTCATTTTAATGCTATGAATGATAGTTAATTCTTATACTGTAGCTTAGACCGCTGCAGCAATCACCTGATCAGTGCTTAATACTCCCTGTTCAATCAGGCGGTTGGTACAGGCAATAATGGCTTCAATTGAAGAGGTCACAATATTGTCGTGAACTCCCGCACCGAATGCAGACTTGCCTGTACCTTTGACTTGAAGCTCAATCAAGGCCAAAGCTTTGGCATGCGCACCTGAACTGATGCTGCGCTCTTCATAGCTTACAACATCAATTGGCAGTTGCAGCGCATCCAAGATCGCAGAAATCGGACCATTGCCTTGGCCACGTACATGACGAGACTGACCTTCAATCTCTAGATCAAGTTCAATCACCTGACTGCCATTTTCATCAGACAAACGATAGTTCTTGGCTGAATAATGGGCATCTTTAGCAGCCACATAGGTTTCTTTAAACAATTTCCAGATTTCAGTAGCAGAAATTTCTGTACCGTCTTCATCGGTTTTTTGCTGGACGATTTGCGAGAATTCAATTTGTAAACGACGTGGCAAGGTCACGTTGTAGTTAGATTCTAACAAATAGGCAATCCCGCCTTTACCTGATTGTGAGTTAACCCGGATCACTGCATCATAGTCACGGCCCAAGTCTTTCGGGTCGATTGGCAAATATGGCATATCCCAGATTTCTTCGTTTTTCTGGAACTCAAAACCTTTTTTGATCGCATCCTGATGCGAACCGGAAAAGGCAGTAAACACCAAATCACCAGCATAAGGATGGCGTGGGTGTACAGGCAAACCGGTACATTCTTCAACGGTGGCAATAATTTCGTTAATGTTGGAGAAATCCAAGTTCGGTGCAACACCTTGGGTATACATGTTCAAAGCAATCGCAGCCACATCGACGTTACCGGTACGTTCGCCATTTCCAAAGACACAGCCTTCCACACGATCAGCCCCGGCCATAATGGCCAATTCAGAAGCTGCAATACCGCAACCACGGTCATTGTGGCAGTGCACAGAAATGATCACGCCGTCACGACGCTGGATATTGCGATGCATCCATTCCACCTGGTCGGCATAGACGTTAGGACCTGAAACTTCAACTGTTGCCGGCAAGTTCAAGATCACTTTATTGGTCGGAGACGCTTCCCAGATTTCAGTTACTGCATCACAAACATCTTTAGCCACTTCCAATTCAGTTGCCGTAAAACATTCAGGGCTGTACTGGAAAACAAACTCGGTTTCAGGCTGTTTGGCGGCGTATTCTTTAACTTTGCTTGCAGCATTAATAGCAAGCTGCTTGGCCCCAGCAACATCAACATTTAAGACTTTTTGACGGAAGGTCGGCGAGTTCGAGTTATAGATATGCACAATCGCACGTTTTGCACCTTGCAAAGATTCAAAAGTACGCTGAATCAAATGATCACGTGCTTGTACCAACACCTCAATATAGACATCGTCCGGAATATGATTTTCTTCAATTAATTTGCGGGTAAAATCGAAATCAATTTGCGATGCAGATGGGAAGCCGATTTCAATATGTTTGAAACCGATTTTTACCAGCATCTGGAACATTTTGAACTTCTGCTCGATGTTCATTGGCTCAAAGATCGCCTGGTTACCATCACGCAGGTCGGTACTCATCCAGATTGGGGCCTTGGTGATTTCATTATTCGGCCATTGACGGTCTGGAAGATCGACACGTTGATACATGCGACGATATTTTTTACTTGGATCTGCCAACATCATGAAAGAGCTCCTTTGTAGTCTGGCGTACCGTGCTCTTGGATGAAGCGGTCGCGGGAACTACGGCATAGATTTTGTCTATAATCGTGCTCATGCAGAAGGTCAACGTCAGGAAAAAAGCCCAGAATATTTTTGGAATATCGTCATCTGGATTTGCGGGACTGCTGCATGATTACCCTATACTCCAGAGTTTAATCCAGTTAGGGCGAAAATTTTTTGCTTTTTTTATAGATTTTAGTTGTATCTTAATAAAAATTTTCTTGTAAACCATTCAAGGTGAAAAAATATTTTATTATTGGCTTTTATTGTTATGGGTTTTTCTTTGATTCTATCAGTCTGGCTAATATTTTACTGAATCAGTTTGAAAAATAAAAGACTAGGGTGCTTTATAACTCGCTGGACTCGCCTTAGGTGGGCCTAAAGCTCAGCCCATTTGCGTATCAGGTTATGATACAGATTGGTCAGTTTCATGACCTCGGCGTGCTGATCACCTAGTTCTATTCTCAGATTTTGAATACTCTGATCCAGATTAAACAGCATATGGCGCTCTGCATCATCCCGAATCATGCTTTGTACCCAAAAGAATGAAGCAACCCGGCAGCCAGAAGTGACCGGCGTCACTTCATGCAAGCTGGTCGATGGATACAAAATCATATCGCCAGCGGGAAGTTTGACTTCATGATAGCCATAGGTGTCTTCGACCACCAGTTCACCACCTTGATATTCTTCCGGCTCACTTAAAAAAACCGTACAGGATAAATCGGTTCTAAGCCGCTCGTTGCTGCCACGAATACGGCGGATCGAATTATCCACATGGAAACCGAAAGCTTCATTATTTTCATAGCGGTTAAACAGAGGAGGAATAATATCCAGCGGGATCGCAGCGGATAGAAATAAAAGATGCTGGCCCAAGGCTTCCAGAATAATCGTACTTAAGTGCTGAGTCAGGGGATGATCTTCAGGCAATTGCTGATTCTGTTTGACGCTAGCAGACAGTGTGCCAGCAGTCACTTTGCCATTGACCCATTCAACTTGAGCCATTTCTTTGCGGAAATACTGTACCTGCTCTTTGCTCAATACATTTGGAATATGATGCAGCACGAAAAACACCTGAATAATTTTGTTTGAGTGAGCATAGCTCCAATGCTAGAGCTATGCGAGTCCGATTTAATTAGTATTTGAAGTTCAGAGAAAGCACGGCACTACGGCCTTCTGCTTCGGTTGCATAATGAGAGGCATAAGCTTTAGTGAAATAACGCTCGTCGGTCAGGTTGTTGACATTCAATTGTAAGTCAACATTCTGGTTCACATGATAACGTGCCATGGCATCGTAACGCACATAGCCTGGAACCCACTTGGTATTGGCGGCATTTCCATAGACTTTATCCATCGCAACTGCGCCAGCACCCAAGCTTAGCTGGGGTAATATTTGGTAGGTAGTCCACAAGGTGGCTGAATTTTTTGCCACGTTTTGAACTTGATTTCCCTCATTGGTTGCGGTGCCATCATCGACAATTTCACTGTCTAAATAGGTGTAGCCTGCCGAAACAGCCCATTTGTCAGTGATGTTGCCATTTAAGCCAAGCTCAATACCATCTACCCGGGTTTCACCAATGTTGCGTGTGGTGCCATCTTCTACTGGGGCGCGAGTATTGGTTTTTTCGGTACGGAAAATGGCTGCAGTCAAATTAAGCTTGTCATTCAAGACATCCCATTTACTCCCTAACTCCATGGTGCGGACTTCTTCTGGGTTTAAGTTTTGAATTGCTGATGTAATGCCTTCAGAACCATCACCACCATCGACACCCACCGGGTTGGTAGAAGTTGCATAACTGGCATAAATTGAACCATTTTCTACAGGCTTAAACGTTAAACCAGCCTGATAGTTGATAAAGTCTTTATCATTTTTCAGTTTAACTATGGTTCCTTCCGGATTATTGGCATTAAAACGACCCGCAAGCATGGTTTGCTTAGTCGCGTAGTCATCCCAGCGTAAACCCAAATCTAGCAGCCATTGTGGATTCAATTCAATACTGTCCAGGAAGTACACAGAAGTCGACTTGGTTTGCGTATTGTATCGGTCTGCACCATCTGTACTTATTGAGCCGGTCCAAGGACCGCGATCAGGATTTTGAACTGAAGTACACCAGCCTGAACTAAGATCGTCAGGCGTACACGCATTATGTACGCTACCTGTCGTATTTAGACCGTCAATAATATATTGCGTACGCTCGGTTTCCTGATCTGAATATTCGGCACCCAAGTTAAAACTATGTTTAAACATGCCAGTATTAAATTTACCGATTAAAGCCAATTGATCGGTAAAAGTCTCAGTATTGGCGACACGTGAGTTTACACGTGCCCAAACGTCGCCAGTTAATGCGCCTGTTGTTGTGTCATAAATATTACCTTTAGAATCATCTGGATTTGTCCATAGATAATCATTTTTTGACTTATTAAAAACAGTCGTATTGGAAATGGTCAGATTATCCGTTAGATCGTGTTCTAATTTAAGCGTGCCAATCTGATTTTCCTGTTTCTGGAAGTCACGATCTTTCCAACCGTAGTATTGACCTTGTTGAACATCAATAGGCTTACCATTGCCATTTAATCCTGCATTTGCACTCGTTGCAGCAAATGGATTGTTATAAGGAACCCCTGAATCAGGTGTATCATCAGACTTTAAGTAGTAATAACTTAAAGTAGCACGGGTAGGGGTGTCCAGACCAAAGCTAATACTTGGCGCAATACCTGCACGTTTATATTCAGCACCGTCTTTTTGACCTGCTTTTTCATTCTGATGACCCATCACGGCAACACGTGCCGCAATACCATTACCAAAGTCTTTGTTACCGTCTAAAGTAATACGTTGATAATTATCTGTACCACCAGCAACTGAGCCTTCCAGGAAATCACCTGGTTTAGCCGTTTTAGAAATCATGTTAATGCTACCGCCAGTGGTGCCTGCACCGCCCATGGCAGAAGCAGAACCTTTGGTCACTTCAACTTGTTCTACCGCAAACATTTCACGGTTTTGAGAAGTCGCATTACGCACGCCGTCTACATACATCGAACTTTCAGAGTTATAACCCCGGATAAACGGACGGTCACCATTCGGATTGCCCCCTTCACCTGCACCCAAGGTAATCCCCGGAACTGTACGAAGTGCATCAGCTAAAGTAGTTACCTGCGTATCGGCAATCAGTTGTTTAGAAATGACTGATACGGATTTGGGAGTGTCGAGTAAAGGCGCAACAAATTTGCTATTGGCAGATTGATCTACTTTAAGGCTGGGCGCTTGTTCAGCTTTCACTTCTTGGTGAATTGTCTCAAGCTTGATGATATTTTCATCCGCCATTGCCTGCGCGGCTACAATTGACAAAGAAGAGGCAATCGCGGAGGAAACGATCTTTTTGCGTGTTTTTATGTATGTCATGGTAAAAAAATTATCTTGATTTGGGTCTGAAGATGATAGTAATTATTATTATCACTTCTATGTTTGTAAGATTGGTATTAACGATAATAAAAAACAGACCAATAGAAAAGTAAATTAAATAAATAAATGACTTGTTGTTAAGTATATGTATTTTATAAAAATTGAAAAATCTGATAGTTTCTTTTAATTTAATTGATAATAATACTTATTTAGATTTGCGTTGGTTTTAAGAAAAATTTTGAAAATTATAAAAAAAACCCTACATTAAGCAGGGTTTTTTATAAGAAATATCAATTAAATATCAGAAATCGTATGAAACAGATAACCAGTAGTTACGACCGGCTAAATATGTGCCATCTAATCCTGATAGATATTTATAACTTTGAGTGGTTCGGGTAGCAGTTCCATCAAAATATTCTACATTCTTGTGTTCAGTAAAGTCTTTATCTAACAAGTTATTTACTGACATATTCAAGCGTAACTGATCATTTACTGTATAACTGGTACCTAAATTAAATAAATTGTAGCCAGCAAGTTTATTTCCAGACGCCTTATAAATTGCTAAATCTTCAGCATCTGTAGGTACAGAAGTTGAGCGAATACGACTTGATTTATATTCATGTTGTAACCAAAGATCAAAATCAGGATTAATATGCCAGGTTGAAGTTAAGTTAAATGCATTACGTGGATTGTTGTTGTAATAATTACCTTCAGTTTCAGGTTTATTACTATCAGTAATCTTGCTCTTTGTATAAGTATAAGCCGCTTTAAGATCCCATTCAGGAATGATGCTGTATTGTAGTGTGCTTTCTACACCATAGACTTCAGCTTCATTAGCATTAATATTCGTTGAACACGTTTTGCCTGTTGTACAAAGAGGATGGTCCTGAGCGCCTACACTGACAATTGCATTTTCAACTTCATTATAGAAACCAGTCGCTGTAAATGTAATTTGATCATTTGGCTGGAAGTTAAAACCTAGCTCATAGTTGGTCGATTCTTCTGGTTTTAAATCAGGATTACCAAAAACAAAACTTTGTCCTTGTTTGCTCAGGTTAATCAAATTGTCCTCTAAAGCTTTGGCTGACGGAACTTTGTAACCTGTACTCACACCACCTTTAATGCTAAGAATGTCATTCGCATTCCAAACTAAATAAGCACGTGGACTGAAGTGCCCGCCAAAACCTGAGTGATCTTCATAGCGGCCACCTAAAGTAAAACCGAGGTTGTCAAGAATACGCCATTCATCCTCAGCATAAAAAGCCCACGATTTACTGTCAAATTCATTTTTACCCGTAATATGTTGGGCAATATTATCTTCGATGGTTTGTTCTTTGTATTGTGTACCTAAGGTTAACTTGTGATTGCCTAAATTTGAAATAATATGGCTGTCAGCAATAAGATCTGTGTTGTTTAAATCTCGAGGACTGCCGATTAGTGGAGATTGATCGAGAATTTCTTGTTTTGAAAAAGCACCAGTAGGTAAGGATCGTCCTTTTGTTTCGGTTTCAGAATGACTGATATAAGTTTTCCATTGGCCAAAGTCGTAATCGCCATCATGACCCACTGCAAACTGAGTACGATTGAACTCTAATTCATCTTTGTATCCTGGCGCTTCATTTGGTTTTTTTACCCAATCCAGGTCACCTAAACGGCTATCCTCATTATTATAGGTTTGGCTAGAGTGGAAGGCGTCAAACCAAAGCGAATTTCGGTCATTCATGACAAATGATAATTTAGCACCTACATCATAATTGTCGGCTTCATTTGGACGAGGATCACGGCCTGTTGCACCAGCTACAATTCGTTCAGATTTTTGACGATCTAAATATGAACCACGAAGTTGCAATCCCAGTTTTTCATTAATTATAGGGCCATTGAGTAAAAAACTGGTTTTCCAAGAATCCGCTTCGGCTTTGCTTTCCATCACATTGCCACTGACAGTGACATTACCATTCCATTCATCACTAACTTTTTTAGTGATAATGTTAATGACACCGCCCATGGCATCTGAACCATATAGGGTAGACATTGGACCACGAATGACTTCAATACGTTCAATGGCTGAAAGTGGTGGCATAAATCCTGTTGATGTTTCGCCAAAACCATTTGGAGTGACATCAGTCGATGTAGTTTGACGACGGCCATCAATTAAGATAAGTGTGTCATCAGCTCCCATTCCACGCATGCTGACATTTAGGCCGCCGGTTTTACCCACACCATTACGAACATCGATACCAGGAACATCTGCTAATAAATCAGCAATACTGGTCGCATTTTTCTTTTCAATATCTTCTTTTGTCACTACACTAATGGATGCTGGTGCATTCTTAAGCTCTTGTTCAAAACCCGATGCTGAAACCACAATTGTTGACAGCTGATGTGTAGTTGTTGGAGCAGCTTCCTGAGTAGTCTGTGCAACAATCGAAGTTGCGGTGACTCCCAGAATGGCTCCAACAAGAGGACGAAGAGTAAAAGTATGCATAACCAAAATTCCAGTTTGAGAGAGTGTAGAGTTTTGTATCAAATTCGATAGAGAATATTAATAAGAATGTTTATCATTTGCAATAAAAATAAATAATTAACTTTAGGCAGGTTACAAAAGAAGAAAGCGCTTTGAAGAAAAGAGAGGCAAGGAAAGATAAATTAAAAAAATTAGAAAAAGAGCGTATTTTTTGTATATCCTTTAAGGTTGTCATATAATGTGGCACATTTTTTTATAAACCTGTTATTACCAAATATATAGAGGAAGCCATGCAAGTAACTTCTGAAGCGGTTTCGGGCGTTGCCCGTCGTTTAAATGTTTCTGTACCGACGAGCCGTATTAATGAGCAATTTGAAGCTCGTTTAAAACGTACTGCTAAAACTGCGAAGATCAACGGCTTCCGTCCAGGTAAAGTGCCTGTGAACGTGGTTCGTCGTGAATACGGTGCAGGTATCTATCAGGAAGTTGTAAACGACATTATTCGTGATACAGTATTTGAAGCGATCCAGCAAGAAAAAATCAATGCTGTTGGTATGCCAAATATCGAAAAAACTGAGATGAAAGATGATGCTTTAGTATATGAAGCAACTGTTGAAGTTTATCCAGAAGTTGAAGTGAAATTCGAAGGCCTGGAAGTTGAACGTAAAGCGTCTGAAGTCAATGACAAAGACGTTGACACTATGCTGGAAAACCTGCAAAAACAACGTGCTTCTTGGGCTGAAACAAAAGGCATGGCGAAAAAAGACATGCAGGTGACTTTTGATTTCGAAGGTTCAATCGACGGCGAGAAGTTTGAAGGCGGTTCTGCAGAAGACTTTAAACTGGTATTGGGTTCTGGCCGTATGATCCCTGGCTTCGAAGATGGCATCATCGGTATGAAGAAAGGCGAAGAGAAAGTTATTGATGTAACTTTCCCTGAAGACTACCAGGCTGAAAACCTTGCGGGTAAACAGGCTCAGTTTAAAATCACTGTAAAACTTGTTGAAAAGCAAAAACTTCCAGAAGTTGATGCTGAATTCCTGGAAATCTTTGGTGTTTCTGCAGAAGAAGGCGTAGAGAAATTAAAAGCTGACGTTCGTAAAAACATGGAACGTGAAGTGAAAAATGGACTACGCAATCAAGTGAAAGGTGCGACTTTTGATGCGCTGGTAGCTGCAAACGAAGTTGAACTTCCAGCTGCAATGGTTGCTCAGGAAATTGATCGTCAGCGTCAACAGATGATCCAGCAGTTCACGCAGCAGTTTGGTGCACAAGGTGCAAAAGCATTTGATTCAAGCATGCTTCCAGATGACCTGTTCAAAGAACAAGCTGAAAAATCAGTTAAACTTGGCATACTGGTGAGCAAGGTTCTGGCTGATGCGAAAATTGAAGTAGATCAAGCGCGTGTAGATGCGTATATCGAAGATATGGCTTCTTCTTATGAAGATCCAAACGAAGTCATCGAATACTTCAAAAATGACCAGCAGCAACGTGCTCAAATCGAAGCAGTTGTACTTGAGGACCAAGTAGTGGATCACATTCTGGCATCTGCTAAAGTGACTGATACGACTGTAAGCTATGAAGACTTATTGAAAGAGCAGCAAGCTCGTCAACAAGGCTAATCCTAGCTGGTCATAAAAAGGCGCTTTATGCGCCTTTTTTTGATAGCGTAATTTCACCTGATATTCAGTTTTTCACAAAACTAATGCAAAAAATATCTTGGAATTGCAAGCGAATATTTTGCAATTTCAGTCATTATCCCTCATATTGTGAGTATGGATTAAGTCACAAAAATTTAGGAATAAATAAACGTATGTATGTTCCAATGATCGAAAACGCTTTAGTTCCAATGGTGGTAGAACAATCCTCTCGTGGCGAGCGTTCTTTTGATATTTATTCACGTCTTTTACGTGAGCGGGTTATTTTTCTCTCAGGTGAAGTTGAAGACCACATGGCCAATCTTATTGTGGCACAAATGTTGTTTTTAGAAGCTGAGAACCCAGATAAGGATATTCACCTGTATATTAACTCACCAGGTGGTTCAGTCACTGCGGGTATGGCCATTTATGACACCATGCAGTTTATCAAGCCTGATGTGGTGACTTACTGTATGGGACAGGCGGCTTCAATGGGTGCGTTCCTGTTGAATGCCGGAACCAAAGGCAAGCGTTATTGCCTTGAAAATGCGCGTGTCATGATTCACCAGCCTTTGGGTGGTTTCCGTGGACAAGCTTCGGATATTGAAATTCATGCACGTGAAATTCTGTTCATTAAAGAACGTTTAAACCGTTTAATGGCTGAGCATAGTGGTCAGGACTATGAAAAAGTGGCACGTGATACTGACCGTGACAACTTTATGACTGCTCAGCAAGCGAAAGAATACGGTCTTGTGGATGAAGTACTTACTAAACGTCCATAAGTTTTACAGATTGAGATATTGGAGTAAATATGTCCGAACATCCTCAAGGACAAAAGCATTGTTCATTTTGCGGTAAAACGCAGTCTGAAGTCGGAAAGCTGATTGCAGGCGAGGACGCATACATTTGTAATGAATGTGTGGACGTATGCTTAGATTTGGTTCAAACCAGTCAGCAGGTCGAAACCAATGACTGGGCGAACCGTCCTTTACCGAAACCGCATGAAATCCGTGCAGCGCTCGATCAATATGTCATTGGTCAGGATCTGGCGAAAAAGACCTTATCTGTTGCAGTGTATAACCATTACAAACGTCTGAAAGTACAGACCAATGGTAAGAAAGCAGATGACTCTATTGAAATTGCCAAGAGTAATATCCTGTTGGTCGGTCCAACCGGTTCAGGTAAAACCTTATTGGCACAAACCCTTGCCCGTCTTCTAGATGTGCCTTTTGCCATGGCAGATGCAACGACCCTCACAGAAGCAGGTTATGTGGGCGAAGATGTTGAAAACATTGTACAAAAGCTTTTGCAAAAAGCCGATTATGATGTGGAAAAGGCACAAAAGGGGATTATCTATATCGATGAAATCGACAAGATTACCCGTAAATCTGAAAACCCATCCATTACCCGTGATGTATCGGGTGAAGGTGTGCAGCAGGCTTTACTGAAAATGATCGAGGGTACGGTTGCTTCTATTCCACCGCAAGGAGGACGCAAGCATCCACAGCAGGAATTCATTCAGATTGATACTGCAAATATCCTGTTTATTTGTGGTGGTGCATTTTCGGGTCTGGAGAAAATTGTACAGCAGCGTCAGGAAAAAGGTGGTATCGGCTTTACTGCAGAAGTGCGTAATAAAGATGAAACCAAAAAACTGTCGGAGCTGTTCCGTCAGGTCGAAGCCAATGATCTGGTGAAGTTTGGTCTGATCCCAGAATTTATTGGCCGTCTGCCAGTCATTGCAACACTGGATGAGCTGGATGAAGATGCCTTAATGCAGATTCTGACAGAGCCAAAAAATGCCTTAACCCGTCAATATCAACATCTGTTTGAGATGGAAGATGTGGATCTGGTCTTTGAAGAGTCAGCCCTACAGGGGATAGCGAAAAAAGCACTTGAGCGAAATACAGGTGCGCGCGGTTTGCGTTCGATTCTGGAAAACGCACTCCTTGAAACCATGTATGATCTGCCAAGCCGCACTGATGTAGGCACTGTAGTAGTGAATGAGGCGGTAATTAATGGTGAGGCTGCACCGGAATTCAGGGCGGAACGCCAGCCCCAATCTCAGGAAGAGCCGGTCAGCAAGATTGATTTAAAGGTGGTAAATAGTCGGTCTGCCTGATTGCTATTCGTCAGAAACGTGCGAAAACTTCGTGTTTTCGCACGTTTTTTATTTCCAAATTCTAAACCCGAGTGTTAATCTCAACATCTGGGCGTGGACGCCTAAAATAAAAAAGCAGGGCACCTGCATAAGCAAGAAGAAGAAAAACGCAGTGAGGGATAAACATGCGTGGAGTCGCAATAGTACTCATCAGCAGTTTGGTATTGATGGGGTGTCATGGTAAAAAAGCCCTAGTTGAGCCTAGTCAGCCACTCAGCACTTTAAAAAATATTGATCTTGAAAAAAAGCCGGGTTTTATCGAACAGCATCGTATGGGTATGATGAGCATTGGCGGCTGGGTTAACCAGAAACAGGGACAAGCTTTCCAGACCGTTCAACCACAGCATGCTGATGCAGCGATCGTATATTTATATCGTCCAGATTCCAACTGGAACCGCCAGGAAATTGTGGCAGCCAGTCTGTTTATTAACCAGCAGCATATTCCAAGTTTATTGCACAACCATTATTACTGGGTAGAGCTTCCGGCGGGTAGTTATCGTCTGAGTAGCAGCCGACCTTTAGGCGCTTTACATTTTCAGAAACCCAAGTATCTGGATTTCAGTGTTGAAGCGGGACAGTCCTATTTTATTAAATATGATGAAGAAAATTTTAATACGCGCCGCAGTATGTCTGGGCCTTTGATGCTCATGCCGCACAATGTAGGGCTCAATGAAATTGCATTTACCCAGCTCAAATCACATAGCTTTAATTTTGTTGCCCAAGACCAGAAAACTGGCAAGGTGCGTAAAAAGGCCCAAAAAATTCAGATGCCTAAATATGATCCTGCAACTGATGTACAGCTGATTGCACCTTTTAAACTTTGGGATCCACGTAGCTGGTAATACCATCAGTTCATAAAAAAAGCACCCAGATGGGTGCTTTTTTTATAGCTTAAATTAGCCCTCAGCAGCATCAACTACTGGAATCTTACCAATTTTCGCCTGCCAGATTTTTGGAGCAGTGGCGTGTACAGAGGTACCGTTTACGTCCACAGCCACAGAAACCGGCATATCTTTCACTACAAATTTGTAGATCGCTTCCATACCCAGGTCTGCAAAAGCAACAACTTCCGCTTCACGGATCGCTTTAGACACCAGGTACGCAGCACCACCAACAGCCATTAAGTAAGTCGCTTTGTTGTCTTTGATGGCTTCAACAGCAGCAGGACCACGGTCCGCTTTACCGATCATGCCAAACATGCCAGTCGCTTCAAGAACTTGACGCGTAAATTTGTCCATACGTGTTGCAGTAGTAGGACCAGCAGGGCCAACGACTTCATCACCGACTGGATCGACTGGGCCTACGTAATAGATGAACTTGCCTTTCAGATCTACAGGAAGCTCTTCACCATTGTTCAGCATGTCTACCATACGTTTATGGGCTGCATCACGGCCGGTATAGATGGTACCGTTAAGAAGCAGGGTATCACCTGGTTTCCAAGAATTCATTTCTTCCTGAGTGATGTTGTCAAGGTCAACGCGCTTAGAAGAAGACGAATCCCAAGTCACTGATGGATAATCTTCAAGGCTAGGCGCCTGAATATGTGCTACACCTGAACCATCCAGGGTGAAATGTGCGTGACGGGTTGCTGCACAGTTCGGAATCATACCAACCGGTTTACCCGCAGCATGGCATGGGTAATCTTTGATTTTAATATCCAGCACCGTGGTTAAACCGCCCAGACCTTGAGCGCCAATACCAAGTGCATTGACTTTCTCGAAGATTTCGATCCGAAGCTCTTCCAGTTTGTTTTGTGGACCACGACGAAGCAATTCGTCCATGTTGATCTCTTCCATCAATGCTTCTTTGGCCAGCATCATGGCTTTTTCCGCAGTACCCCCAATACCGATACCGAGCATACCAGGAGGACACCAGCCGGCACCCATAGTTGGGACAGTTTTCAGTACCCAGTCCACGATTGAATCCGACGGGTTGAGCATTGCTAGTTTAGATTTGTTTTCTGAACCGCCACCTTTTGCAGCAACCGTAATATCCACTTTGTTGCCTGGAACAAGTTTGTGATAGATCACAGCAGGTGTATTGTCTTTGGTGTTCTTTCGACCAAATGCAGGGTCTGCTAATACAGAAGCACGCAGTACGTTTGAGTTTTCTAGATAACCTTGGCGTACACCTTCATTAATTGCATCATCCAGGCTCATGGTTAAATCAAATTTAACATCCATGCCCACTTCAACAAATACGTTGACGATACCAGTATCCTGGCAGATCGGGCGATGGCCTTCTGCACACATGCGTGAGTTGATTAGAATTTGCGCGATTGCATCTTTCGCAGCCTTGTTCTCTTCACGGTCGTACGCACGGCTCATCGCTTGGATGAAGTCTTGTGGATGATAGTAAGAAATGAACTGAAGCGCATCTTTTACGGATGTGATCAGGTCATCTTGCTTGATAATAGTTGTCATACAAATATCTCTTGAGCGGGCTGATAGCTAGCGGGCTAAATTATAAGACAAAAGGATCAGGTTGTGGGCATTTTGCGGGGACATTGGCTGAAAGTTTATAGTTTGAGCAACTGCTCGCCGAGAAAGTCTCTCTGAACTGTCATAAATGATGAAAAGAATTGCCTATATTTAAACTTATATTACAGCTTTATTTTTATATAAATAAATTATTTTGTCATAAGTTTTTGATTTTTGTAAATTAATATAATTTTTTGAATATTTCATTTTTGTCATATAACTGTCATATATCTGACTCATAATGAGCGCATTAAAAGGAGACCTTGAACATGACTACAAGTATCTTAATGGTTGCAGGCTTTTGTATTTATATCGCAGCAACGTGGATGTACGGCCAAAAAGAAGATCAAGCTTAAGCTTTATCTTCTTTTTGTATTTTATACTCTCAGTATTCTTCTTCAAATCTTCAAATCTTCAAATCTTCAAATCCTATTACCCTATTATTTTACGTGATGAAACACAGCTATTTTGTCCTATTACATTCTTAACTGATCAATACTGAAAGCCTGAATACCCTTACACATAGTCGGATTCTCAGCGCTTAGACTAAAGATTCTTTAATTTTACTAATGGGCAACTGGAATGAATAATATGAATGTAAATGACATCAAAGAACATGCCTCGGTAATTGCATCATGCGGCACGCAAGTCGGAAAAGTAGATCATTTAGAAGGGCAGGACTCAATTAAACTCACCAGAAGTGATGATGAAAATAACGAGCATCATCTGATTCCTTTGAGCTGGGTAAGCGAAATTAAAGGGGACAGTATCATGCTAAACAAAACAGCAGAAGATGTGCGTAAGGAATGGCAAACGCTATAAGTTGAATTTATCCACTTGTTAAGTGAATAATTTTCAATGCATGAGAATTAAAAGTAGGAATGCGATTTAATTTTTTAAGTCCAAGTCTGCCAGTCCAGTGACTGGCAGACTTTTTTATGCAATTTAAAAGGAAAAATAAAAACCACCCAATTTTTCAATCGGGTGGTTTTATAAAACTTGAAAGTGTGTGAAAAGCTGAGTAGAACTTAATCTGCAGGACTGGTTTGCTGATCCGCTTGAATGGCTGTCAAGGCAATAGTGAAGACAATATCGTCCACTAGAGCACCACGTGACAGGTCATTGACCGGCTTGTTCAAGCCTTGCAGCATTGGACCTACACTGACTACATTGGCAGCACGCTGTACGGCTTTATAAGTGGTATTGCCGGTATTCAGATCCGGGAAAATGAATACATTGGCGCGGCCAGCCACTTGCGAGTCTGGGGCCTTTTGACGGCCTACACTTTCTACAGAAGCAGCATCGTACTGCAATGGACCATCAATCAGCAGATCTGGACGGCGTTCCTGAGCGATACGGGTCGCCTCAGCAACTTTTTCAACTTCTGCACCTGCACCTGACGTACCTGTAGAATAAGAAATCATCGCAATACGCGGATCAATTCCAAATGCTTTGGCAGAGTCGGCAGACTGAATGGCAATTTCAGCCAGTTGTGCCGCATCTGGATCCGGGTTAATTGCGCAGTCACCATAGACATACACTTCATCCGGTAACAGCATAAAGAAAACTGAAGATACCAAGGAGTAATCTGGAGCAGTCTTGATGAGCTGGAAAGCAGGACGAACAGTATTGGCAGTCGTATGCACGGCACCAGATACCAGACCATCGACCTGATCCAGTGCCAGCATCATGGTACCTAGCACCACGCTATCTTGTAACTGCTCACGGGCCTGCAACTCATTGATTTTGCCTTTACGCAGCTCGACCATCTGGGCAACATAATTTTCACGGATCAGGTCAGGGTCAATAATTTCCAGATCATCTGGTAATTCAATACCGCGAGCTTTAGCCACTTCAAGCACAGACTCTGGCTTGGCCAGAAGAATACACTGAGCGATATGGCGTGACTGGCAAATGGCTGCTGCCTGTATCGTGCGTGGTTCATCACCTTCTGGTAATACAATGCGTTTTTTCGCTGCAATAGATTTTTGTACCAGTTCGTGACGGAAGGCAGACGGAGAAAGACGCGGCTTGTAAGAACCATTAAGGGTGGCGTTCAACCAATCCGGATTAATATGACTGGAAACGAAACGCGTCACCTGTTCAGCACGCTCAATATCATCTACTGGAATTTCATTGCTGAGATTGGTCAGCTTTTGTGCGGTTTCAAAGGCACTTAATTCTGTATGCAGGATCGGCAGCCCTTGTTTGATCGCAGTCTGGCAGAACTCCAGTACCAGATCATTCGGCTGGTAGTGTTCGGTCAGGACCAGTCCAGCCAAAGGAATACCATTGCTGCTGGCCAAACTACTTGCCAGCAGAACATCAACACGGTCTGAGGCACTGATGATGAGCTCACCTGCAACAAATTTATGCAGTTCATGTTCGATATTGGCAGAAATCAGGTTGCTATGCTGAACGCGGCGCTGTTTAGCTTCACCTTCATTGATCCAGTAAGCAGAAATGTGGGCAGCCAGATCTGAGATACGTGGCACACTCAAGGTTTTGCTAAAAGGTACCAAGCCGATGACTGGCAGCTTTTCACACCCAATATGCGGATGAGTCTGCTGAATCGCAGCAACAAATTTTTCTGTATCTTCAGTCAGGCGCAGAGCAGGGTTGAGAGTAACCGGAATCTGGGCAGATTCTTCTGACAGGCCTTTGGTGCGCATCAGCAGAATTCCGGACAGGCGTGTTGAACTTAAGCCACCGAAATTGCGGATCTGCTGTTCTAACTTGTCGGCGGTTTGTAAAGGCCGCTGAATATCCGCATTGCTTACGATCACGACTTTGGCATCCAAAGCCTGAGCAAGTGCGGTATTCAGGTCATCGGCAAAACCGTCAGTGGTATTTGGCAATAAACCTTGCACGATGATCAGGTCATGCTGCTTGGCAATCTGGCGGTGCAGCCGGACTGCATCTTCAAGCAGTTCATCCTGTTCACCCTGACTCAAGCGTTGCAGAACCGTGTTATAGCTAATCGGTTCAACCGTCTCACTCTGAGAAATATGATGATAGAGCGCCGTGGTACGGTCTACGGTATCTGCTCCTTCCTGAGTGAAAGGTCTGAGAAATCCAGCCTTAACACCCTGACATTCCAGTGCATATACCAAACCCAGACATGCAGATGTTAGGCCTACACCTTCCCCAGTCGGAACCAGTAAAATCGTTTTCATACGTATATCAACAATTGTAAATATCAGATAAAAGGGGGTTGCGCCTGCTTAAGCAAGCGCTGGTTCAGCTTCATACTTTTTTATAGAAGCACTTTCTACTTCAAGCTCAACCACATTTTCGGTTTCTTTTGCGATGCGAGCTTCTTCATCCGTTGGCACTACCCAGATTTGTGGACCTGTTCCGTTGTCGATGCGACCTTCAGTGCCACGCTTTAAGTTATTGTTGCTGTCTTTATCTAAGTTAAAGCCAAAGTGTGGTAGGTAAGCCATAGTTTTTTCACGGATATAGGCAGAGTTTTCGCCAATGCCACCGGTAAAGAACAAGCCATCCAGACGAGGTAGGCCACAGCTTAGGGCGGCCAGAGATTTTGCTAAACGGTAGCAGAATACTTCAATCGCCAAAGTTGCATCTTCATTACCATTTTCAGATGCTTCGATCAGGGTGCGCATATCATTGGACAGATTGTCAGATAGGCCGAGCAAGCCGCTTTCTTTATTGAGCATTTTGTCAATTTTATAGATATCCCAGCCCAGGTTGGCAGCCAAGTAGCTATGCAGACTTGGATCGACATCACCACTACGCGTGCCCATCACCAGACCTTCAAGCGGAGTTAAGCCCATTGACGTATCAATACTTTGACCATTCCATACTGCACAGGTCGAGCTACCATTGCCCAGATGTGCAGTCAGCCAGCCACCTTGTTTAAAACTGCCTGCCAGTTCAGAACCGCGATCTGAAACATAGGCATGGCTCGTGCCATGGAAACCATAGCGGCGTACACCGTGCTCAGTATAAAGGAATTTTGGGACCGCATAACGGTAAGCATGGGCTGGCATGGTTTGATGAAAAGCCGTATCAAAAACTGCAACTTGCGGCAAATCCGGGAACAGGCGTTGAGTCGCTTCAATTCCGATTAAGTGTGCCGGGTTGTGGAGCGGGGCGAGAGGGGTCGCTTCACGAATTTTTTCAATAATCTCATCGGTAAGCAGCTCGGCTTTAGTCAGGCTGCCCCCATGAACAACACGGTGTCCAATCGCATCCGGCTTGTAGTTGGCCAAACGCTCGAGACCGACTTCCAGTGCTTTTTTATGATCTGCAAATGGAATATGAATATCGACTGGCTCATTACCAACAGTCACGCCTTTAATGCGGGCATTTTCTGTGCCTAAATTCTCAGCTAAACCATGAATACGGAAATCTTGCTCCTCAAGCAATAAGGCAAACTTGATTGAAGAAGAACCACAATTAATAACTAATACTGATTTAGACACGACTGATTACCCGATTTCTAATTAAAATTCTCATCCATTTGGTTGATCTGTTTGCTGACAAATGCGAGGCAATATAGATCTGTGAACATGTTTTAACATTAGTTTTTTTACTGTCCTAGATAGACTTTAGCAGATTAGACTTAAGCATTATCGACCCAAGGAACAATAATAATTAAAATTTATCGGCTCATAGTTTTCATTTATAAATAAAATGATGTTGAAAATATGAACGATTTAAACACTTTAACCTGTTTATTACCGTATTTTGGCTGAATGGTTTTCCAGTGTAACGCTTAAAATGCGCTCTAAGATGACAAAATACAATTTTATAAAAAATTCCTGTCTATTGTGACCTGCGGGTTTTCTTTTAATATTTGAGTTGCAGGTCATATAGATTCAGCCTTAGGAACAAGACTGAATCCATCCTTCCTTATTGGCGAATCTGACCATCACCAAAGACAATCCATTTTTGTGAGGTTAGGCCTTCCAGACCGACCGGGCCACGGGCATGGATTTTATCGGTTGAGATTCCGATTTCTGCACCCAAACCATATTCAAACCCATCGGCAAAGCGGGTAGAGGCATTCACCATGACAGAACTTGAATCTACACCTGCCAGGAATTCACGTGCCAGACTATAGTTTTCAGTAATAATTGAATCGGTATGATGCGAACCATACTGGTTGATGTGCGCGATTGCTTCTTCAATGCCAGACACGACTTTAATTGCTAGAATCGGTCCCAGATATTCGGCATACCAGTCTTCTTCAGTGGCGGTATGCACCTGTTGTCCCAGAATGCGCTGGGTTTCACGGCAGCCCCGCAGTTCAACCTGTTTCTCCTGATAAAGCTCAGCAATTCTTGGCAGGAATTCTTCTGCGACTTTCTCATCGACTAGTAAAGTTTCCATAGCATTGCAGACGCCATAGCGATGAGTTTTGGCATTCAGCGCAATAGGGAGGGCTTTCTGCAGGTCGGCTTGTGCTTCAACATACACATGGCAGTTGCCATCTAGATGTTTAATGACCGGAACACGCGCTTCATCAGTAATGCGTTCAATCAGGCCTTTGCCTCCACGTGGCACAATCACATCCACATATTCAGTCATGGTAATCAGATGGCCCACGGCAGCACGGTCGGTGGTATTGATCACTTGTACCGCAGTTTCAGGCAGACCGGCGACATTCAAGCCATGTTGAATTGCAGCTGCAATTGCTTGGTTGGATTCCAGTGCTTCCGAACCGCCGCGTAAAATAATGGCATTTCCTGATTTTAGCGCCAAGGATGCTGCTTCCAGAGTGACATTCGGGCGAGATTCATAAATCATGCCGACTACGCCCAGAGGAACACGCATCTTGCCCAGCTGGATACCGGATGGGCGATAAGCCATATCGGTAATTTCACCGATCGGGTCGACCAGGCTGATCACATCTTTAAGGCCTTGTAACATATCTTTAAAGCGTGCGGGGTTGAGTTCCAAGCGATCCAGCAGGGCACTATCCAGATTGTTCTTATGTGCTTTGGCCATATCCAGCTGATTGGCTGTCAAAATAGCTGGCTGGTTATTTTCTAAAGCAGTATAGATTGCTGATAATGCGTTGTTTTTCGTTTGGGTAGACGCGCGAGCCAAAATGCGAGAAGCCTGGCGTGCCTGCTGTCCTACCGTTTGCATATATTGTTCAATAGACTCTTGCATAGCGGTTGATCACTCAGAAATTTCACTTCGATATTAACAGCCTGTTGCAGCACAATGAAGCCCGGCACTTAAAATTCATAAGCTTTTCACTGTTTCTAAACATTTTGAAATTGTTTTGGCTTTAAAAGCAGATAAGTGGTGATTGAATCAGTTGCTTGTGAAAAGCACCTCTGTATAGAATGCTGAAGAACGACATTGAAGTCCTAAACTAAAGAGCAGGATGCGTGTTCAGGCTCAGCGGAATGAACCTGACATAAGAACTGTAAATAATGACTTGCACAATAAAAATAAGGCAAGGATGAAGGAGAGGAATATGAATTCCATTATCCAGATGGATGCCCAAGCATTAGACCAGCATAACCATTACGGTTTTTTTGATCTTTATGATAAGCACTGTTTTAAACAGCCCGCCCGTACTACATGGATTGAGGGCTGGAAAATCGAATATATGGCCATTGCCCGGCCTGACACCCTACATATGCGGCCCATGGTGATTATTGGCGGCGCTTTTCAGAACTTTAATTCCTATAAATATTGTGTGGAACAACTATTTGATGCAGGTCCAATTATTCTGATCGACCTGCCTTCTATGGGGGCTAACCAGCAGATTAATAATGTCGATACCGGTGTATCGGCTGGAACGCTGGAGCTGGAAACTCTGGCAGGAATGCTGGGGCAATGGCTGGAACAGATGCAGTTACCGAAAGTTGCAGTTCTCGGCATGTCATTGGGGTCGGTGGTTGCTTCATGTCTGGCAGATCAGCGTCCTGAACTGGTAGACCGCATGATCTTGATGGGCGTTATGCAAAAGACCCGAAAAAGTTGGCGTATGCTACTGGAAGAGTCTTTGCAACTGATGAAAGAGCAGCGCATGGAAGAGTTTGGTCAAGCCGTCATTTTATATCTGGTCAATCATGCCCGTTTAAATGAAACCCGAATGTCGCCTACAGCGAAGCGCCTGTTCTTTAAGCAAATGTCTGAATTCACGGCCACCGAGCAGGAACGCTATGATATTAACTGCAACCGCTTGTTAAGACTGACCAATGTACCTATTCCACAGTGCAAGGTATTGGTGGCTTGCGGACAGTATGACAGTTTTACCTTGCCGTATGAGAATGCCAATTTTGCCTTGCAATGTCCAAATATGCAGTATGTACAGATTAGGGGTGCAGATCATGTGCCTCAGTTACAGCGCCGTAAGGAAACCATGAATCTATT
Organism: Acinetobacter sp. RF14B; assembly: GCF_006864105.1. Taxonomy (NCBI): domain Bacteria; kingdom Pseudomonadati; phylum Pseudomonadota; class Gammaproteobacteria; order Moraxellales; family Moraxellaceae; genus Acinetobacter; species Acinetobacter sp. RF14B. The sequence continues at coordinate 49,341 of NZ_SMTB01000006.1, forward strand.
TGCAACCTTCTTACGCGATGAACCTGTGGATCAGCTGGAAGGAATTATTCCGTTCAGCCGTGAACAGATGCAACAACTGGAACGCCGTGGGGAAGAGCGGATTTGTGTGCAAGCATCTCAGCGCTATCTTAGCCATCGTCATTCTGAGCTGACCTTCAAGGCAGAGATTGTGGATATGAGTTTCTTTGGGATATTGTTACAGCTCGAATCAGGGCAGAGCGCACAGGCAGCAGCTTATCCACGAGATTTGGCTTTGCATTTAGAAGACGAAGAGGGTGAATTCAAGATTGAATGTCTGGTCTTTGAACATGATGACACCCGGTTGCGTGCCTTATTTAAGCATGGCAGTTTTGAAATCGCAGAACGTTTATTACATTTTGTCCAGACGCAAAAAATACTGTCACAAGCTGAAGTATTTGAAACTGCCATTTAAAAGCTAAAATGAAAATATAAAAAACAGCGTGATCAAACGCTGTTTTTTTTCACCGCATGCACCATCCAGACCAGATCGCCTAGATGTTCATCCTGCTGAATGTCCTGATTTTCAGGACGAGGCTCGACAAAATAACGTTGTGGTTGTTGTACTGTAACCCGAGTAAATCCGGCCTGCTGGAAAAACTGTTGTAACTCCTGTGGAGATTTAAAGTGAAAGCTAAATGCACTGCGTGACATGAATTTCAGTAGACGACTCGAAGCCCAGATAAAGTTGGCCAGTCGGTTTTTGATGGGTTCCGGGTAAATATCACTCAAGTAATGCACTTCACTAAAGTTTTGGCCATAGTCGGTTATGCCTTTAAGCAGAGTAAATAACATGTTCTGGTCAAAATAATTGATCAGGCCTTCGCTAATGACTACCAAGGGCTGTGCAGGGTTAAACACCTGAAAAACCTCAGCCAGTTCTTCTGAAAAAATATCGGCGCTGAGTACTTCTGGAGCAGTTTGATCAATCTGGCGCAAGGCAGCAGTTTTGGTTTTGGCCATCTCTGGTAAATCCAGCTCGCGATAATTGAGCTGGGGGAATTTCTGTCTAAAGTTCCAGCTGCGTGGCGACAGGCCTGAGGCAATTTCCAGAACCTGTATAGCAGGATGTTGCTGAATTAATTGACACAGATGTTCATCAATCATCTGGTGGCGTTGCTTGAGCGTAGTACGCATACTGCCCCCCACATAATGTTCCGCCCAGGACTCCAGCGGATGCACCATTTTTGCCAGAAATTTGCCTTTAGAAGTGGCAAAGACCGGATGGGAGATGCCCATTTTGTACCAGATATAGCCAGTATAATGTGCGGTAAAAGAAATATGGCGATGTTGTGAAAGTGCATCTGTCATGGGGTTCTGACCTTATTGTTTTTTTAATTGAGGCTCAATTGAGCTAGTTTTCTTGCATCATAATCAAAAAGGAACACTTTGTCGTGTTCCTTTATCGTATTGGAGAGTTTAAAGCAGCAGCAAAAATCTTAGAGCATCTGTTGCTTAAACACTAAAATTTCATCCCGGATCATGCGCCAGTCATCGCCTAAGTCCAGTTCTGCTCCAATCTGAACGGCCGGAATTTTGCCGCGCATACGTTCTAAACGCTGCTGATCTGGCAGAGGTAAATCCTGAATAGCTTCAAGAGCAATACACTGTGCAGCACGGTCATTACAGACCAGACCCATATCACAGCCAGCTTTTAATGCAGCCTGAATACGTGCATCGGCACCTCCGGCGACACAGGCAGCCTGCATGCTTAAATCATCGGAGAACAAGACCCCGTCAAAGCCAAGTTCCTGACGTAAGACCTGTTGAATCCAGAACTCCGAGAAGCCTGCCGGATTTGGGTCAACTTGACTGTAGATGACATGAGCCGGCATGAGGGCATCCAGTTGCGACTGCAACTGGATAAAAGTCTGCATATCTTTTTGGCGAATATCTTCATAGCTACGCATATCGATGGCAGCAGCAATATGTGAATCTGCCTTGACTGAACCATGTCCCGGAAAATGCTTGCCAGTTGAGGCCATGCCGGCACGTTTTATGCCTTTGAGAAAAGCGCTGGCAAGCGGAACAATATCCTCAATCTTTTTGGCAAAACTGCGATCACCAATTACATCGCTGATGTCATTTAAATCCAGGACCGGGGCGAAGCTGAAATCAATCCCGACTGCTAACACTTCGGTTGCCATCAGCCAGCCACATTTTTCTGCCAGTTCCAAGGCCCGGGCGCTGTCTGACTGATAAAGCTCACCAAATTTTCCCATAGCGGGTAGCAGGGTAAAGCCCTGCTTCAAGCGTTGGACCCGCCCGCCTTCCTGATCCACGGCAATCAAAATATCCGGGCGAACTTGGCGCATATGATCAGTCAGGGCACGGACTTGAGCGGGTGACTCGATATTTCGACCAAACAAAATGACGCCGCCGACTTGCGGTGCAGTCAATAGTTGAATATCTTCTGAAGTGAGGGTAGTCCCTGCGATGTCGAGCATCAACGCGCCAATCATATAAGAATCCGTTTGATAATTTTTAGAGAAAAACAATACCTGAATTTTGCAATGATTTGCTACACTTTGTCAGCACAGAATATGATAAAACTACACGACATAAACATATTAAGTTGTTTAAGATGCTGAATACTTTAGATTCTGCTCAAAAAGCAACACGGTCAAATTGGTCCTTAGGCCAAGGAAGTACGAATTATTTATGAAATTTCAAACATTAGCTTGTGCAGTTGCGATTGCAACAGGCGGATTATTTTTCACCCATGTCGTAAATGATGCGATTGCTGCCAATAATACCGAAGTGGTCAGCAAGGTACTCCAGCCGACTCAAGAGCAGGCTTTGGTATCTCGTCAGCTGGCAAGTCTGGTAGACCGTCAACACTATTTGAATATGCGGCTGGATACACAAACCTCTCAACGTATCTTGGACTTTTATATTGATAGTCTTGATGCAGATCACAGCCTGTTTTTGGCCTCTGAAGTTGAAGACTATAAAAAACGCTTCGGAGCGAATTTTGGAGCTAGTCTGAAAGCGGGTAATCTGGCTGGTCCTTATGAAATTCATGAGAAATACCGTGAGCGTTTGGGGCAGTTCTACACGTTCATGCTGGAAGAGCTGAAAAAACCGCAAAACCTGCATCAATCCAATGTTTATATTGAAACTGACCGCGAGAAGTCACCGTTCTTTAAAACAGAGGCTGAACAGCGCGCACACTGGTCGAATATGCTGGTTTCTCAGCTGATCAATCTGACGATTAGTAAAGAAGAAGAACAGGCGAAGCAAAAGGCATTAAAGGAAAATCCTGAACTGGCCAATGGTCAGGATCTGACTGGACCGGAAGATTTGACCCCAGCACAGACGCTGACCAAACGTTATACCCGTCAGTTAGAGCGTTTGAGCCGGATCAAGAGTGATGATGTACTCGACAAAACGCTTAATGCCATGATGTTGACGTATGATCCGCACAGTAACTATTTCCCGCCAGTCGATGCGATGGAGCTGAACCGTCAGACCACCCTGCAACTGGAAGGAATTGGGGTGTCGATTCGCCCTGAACGTGGCAATGAAGATTACACTAAGATTGAAACCATTGTCGAAGGTGGTCCTGCTAGCAAGTCAGGTCAGGTTAAATCAGGTGACCGTATTATTGGTGTGGCGCAAAATGGCGAACAGATGGTGGATGTCATTGGCTGGCCAAGCAATGAGATCGTGGGTCTGATTCGTGGTAAGCGCGGCACCAAAGTCAGCTTGCGTCTTTTGGGGGCTGGTGCAACCATGGGACAGGCGCGTAATGTGACGCTGGTACGTGATGTCATTCAGGAAGAAGATGCCGGTGTGCGAACCCGTACGGTAGACATTCAACGGGATGGTAAACGCTATCAATATGGCGTGATTGAAATTCCGTCTTTCTATCTGAATTATCGTGCCCGTCGGGCAGGAACGGACTATCGTTCCGTTTCGGAAGACACCAATAAAGCCTTAAAAGAGCTGGCTGCAAAAAATGTAGCCGGGATCATTGTTGACCTGCGTAACAACCCGGGCGGTTCGCTGGAAGAAGTGGCACGTATGTTAGGTCAGGTGATCAAGTCTGGTCCGGTCGTCCAGATTCGTGATGGCAACGGCAATGTTAGCATCTTTGAAGATGATGACGGCGGCGCACAGACCTATGCTGGTCCGTTGGCGGTCATGGTAAATCTGGCCTCTGCATCTGCCAGCGAAATCTACTCGGCGGCGATTCAGGATTATGAGCGTGGGATTGTGATTGGCAGTACCACTACAGGTAAGGGAACTGCACAGGTGCAACTGGATTCGCTGGCTCATGGTCAGGCGACCTTGACCCAGCGTAAATTCTACCGGGTGACCGGGGGAAGTACCCAGAACAAGGGGGTGATTCCGGATATTAAACTGGTGGATATTTATAATGAAGAGTTTGGTGAGCGTAAAGCGAAGAATGCCCTGAAATGGGATACCATTCCGACAGCTCCGTTCAAACGTGAAGGTGTGGTGCAAAAATATGTACCGGAACTGGCTAAGCTTTCACAGCAACGTGTATACCAGAATCCGCAGTTTAAATATCTGGAACAACGTAAACAGGTTATGAAAAAAGCGGATGAGCAAAAGCGTGTAGTGCTGGACCTGAAACAGCGTAAGGCAGAGCTTCTGGCCATAGAGCAGCAAACCTTGGATGCTGAAAATGTACGCCGTAGCGCCACTGGTCTGAAGCCTTATCCAAACTGGGAAAGTTATCAGGCTTCTATGGATGCCTTAATTGAGACACGTGCCAAAATGAAGGCCAAAGACCGTCCGGCCTTGCCTGAGGAGGAAGCGTTTGTGATCGAAGCTGCCAATGTCTTGCATGATCATGCAAAATTGCAGGGTAAATCCTAAGTTAAAATTTCTAAAAGCAGCCTGTGGATACAGGCTGCTTTTTTATAGTAGAAACTATATAAAAATCTATATAAAAATTAGAAGGATAAATTCTATTTATATAGGGAAAAAGAAAAAAACTGTGACTCTAGTCGAATAATTCAAGTGAACTTTTTAGTTTTAAGCATTTGCTAAAGTCCAAAAGCCTCCTAATATATTCAGGATATTTTTTTCCTTGCAAAAGTATAGATATTTAGAATGGCAAGGCTTATTTAAAATGAAAAAAATAGGGTAGTGATTGCCTTCTAATAGGAGGAAAATTCTATTTAAATAGAGCAGATTGAGCTGGATGGATGTGGCAAGACAGGTGGAGAGCAAAATAAAAATGACAGGTCAAATGGAACACTGTAAATGATGGATATGCATTATGATGTGAACTTGGCCTTGGGATCAGCATTGATGGCTCTGGTGATGTGCTATTTTGCTGTTTCATTTGAGCAGAAATTGTTGAGCAGCCAACCGCTTGAATCTAAAAAAATGCTCATACTCGGGGCAGGTGCCTTGTTTACTCTGGCGATCTGGTCAGTTCACTTTATTGGTCTTGTTGCAGGCCAGTGGCCAGTTCAGCTGAATATGAATTTTGAACTGAATACTATTTCGTGTCTGATCGCCTTTACCAGCTCAAGCCTTGCTGTCTGGTTGATCACCTGCCCGATTTTACCTTTGGCCCGTCTACTCCTCAGTGCCATCGTGATGGGACTCGGTATTGCCGGTTTGCATTATATTAGCATGAGGGGTTCAAGCATCGACCATTACAATAGTGCTTATGATCCGCTCGTCATACTTTGTTCGGTGCTGGTGGCTATCGCGGGATCGGGGCTGAGCTTCTGGATCGTCTATAAATACAGATATTCCAACTCTCCCATTCTGATCCGGTCTATGGCTGCCAGTTTTTTTACCCTTAGCCTGATTGGTCTGCATTATGGGGGCATGGCCGGTGTCAGTCTTTCTAGCGGGGCTGAGCAGCTTAAGCCGATTAATTCTTTCAGCGTCGAGGTTTTGCTGGCCCTCGCTTTGATCAGCAGTCTGATACTGTTAGGCGCCCTAAGCGTGGCAATATGGGAATCTCGCCTTAACTATCGCAACCTGCAACTGGCCTGGGCCAATAAAGAAATTGAGAATCGGGGTATTCAGGATACTTTGACCCAATTACCCAACCGTTTATATCTGACTGAATATGTGCAGCAACTATTTTCTGCGCAGCAGCCTCAGCAGAAGTTTGCCTTTTTATATATTGATCTGGACCGCTTTAAAGCGGTGAATGATGTCTTTGGCCACCTGTCTGGAGATCAGTTATTGATCCAGTTCAGTCACCGTATTGATTCTTTGCTCGATGAACATACGCAGTTACTGCGCATAGGCGGTGATGAGTTCCTGCTGGTCATGGAAAATACCGCTGTTGAGCAGGCTTCAAACATGGCGGAACAAATACTAGAGCAGATTCAGGATGGTTTTCTGATCAATGGCAAAACGATTAATATTTCAGCCAGTATCGGTATAGCCTTATATCCACAACATGGCACCAATCTACAAGATCTTCTGGTCAATGCAGATACCGCTATGCTGAATTCCAAATATCAGGGCCGTAACACCTATTCGCTATTCAATTGTTCTTCTGAACAGCATGAAAATAAAAGCCAGTCCAAACTGATTAATGATTTATATAAAGCGGTAGAAGAGCAGCAATTTATTCTATTTTATCAGCCAAAATTTAATTGCGATGATCAGATTTGTGGGGTAGAGGCCCTGATTCGTTGGCAGCATCCCTTACATGGTCTGCTGGAGCCGAGTATGTTTATTGGCGGTGCTGAAAAAACCGGCCTGGTGCTTCAGATAGGATATTGGGTCTTGGAACAGGCCTGCAAGCAGATTCAGCTCTGGGAGAAAAGTAAAACTGATTTTTTCCCGCTGGCGGTGAATTTATCTGCAGTCCAGTTTGAGCATAAGCACCTGTGCAGTACACTGGAGAAGCTCTTAAAAAAATACGCTATTCAGCCTGGCCATCTGATGATCGAGATTACTGAAACCACTGCGATGCATTATATTGATGCCAGTATCCGGACCCTGGAGCAATTGCGTAATATGGGGATTCAGTTGGCGATTGATGATTTTGGTACCGGACATTCCAGTTTTTTATATCTGAAAAATTTGTCCGTTGATGAGCTGAAAATTGATAAGGAATTTATTCAGGGGCTGACTGAAGGTTCAAAAGAAGAAATGATTCTGGAAAGTATTATCCAGTTGGCCAACAAGTTAGGTTTAAAGGTGACAGCAGAAGGGGTAGAAACGAAACAGCAGGCTAATATCCTGATCCGTCTTGGTTGTCAGCAGATGCAGGGCTATCTGCTGGGTAAGCCGATGACTGTTGAGCAGCTTGAAGCATGTAATTTTCTCGGCTTGGATTAGAGTTTACAAGGCCGTCCTGATGCTTGGGCTTTTCTGTCTTCAACTGTTCAGCCCTCCCTCCAATTATCATTAAATACGGTATAGAGCATTGGGTAGACAGAATCAGTTCAATCTATAACTGAAAATTTAGCCCAAAATTGGATTGAATAACGACCGGATAGCGCCGTAAATCAGCCTGATTCCAGACTAAACGGTGTAACTTCAGATTAACCTTCATCTTTTGATACAACTTGAAGGGGGCAACAACCAGGAGGAGTAAAAATAAACTAGCAGTCACGTATTAACAGTATATTTTTATATTTTTAAGGCTAAGATAAAGAAAACGAGACAAATAAGGAGAATAATGGTGTTATTACTGGAGGAAATTTATAAAATCAAAAAACCTCAGTATTCCCAACATTTTAATTTGCGAGTTCAGCGAGGATTAAGCTGGTTAAAGAAGTCGATCGAGCTGGATCAGGAGCTGGAATTTAAGTTTATCAGCCTATGGATCAGCTTTAATTCTATTCATGCCCATGAAGGTGCGGTCAATCCGGAGCAGCATTGCCTGCATCAATTTCTGGAACAGCTTTGCCAAAAAGATGTGGACCAGAAGCTGAGCCATATTGTCTGGGAGAAATACAGTCAGCCAATTTTATCCCTTTTAGACAGCCCCTATACTGATCAGGGTTTCTGGGATTATCGCCATCATAAAATCAGCCTGCAAAGTTGTCAGGAAGCATTAGCCCAGCAAAAACACCAGCTGCAACAAACGCTGCAAGAGCGTAATTTAAGCAAAATTTTATTTGCAATTTTTAATCGTCTGTCCACCTTACATCAACAAATGTTGCAGGGAGGCACCACCTGTCACAGTGCGCTGAATCGAAAACAGTTACAGGATGGCTGCCGGGTTCTAGCCGCCTTAATGCCGGTCTTTATCCATATCCTGCTAGAAAATTCGGCTGCGCTGGATTCGGGCAAGCCATTTTATCCGGCTGTACAAATGAGTTAATGTTGAGTCCGTATGCGAGATTGTTGCCATTGATCAAGCATTATAAACAGGATAGCGCCGAGGGCCAGGCCAAGGCCGAATAGACAGGTCATCTTCCAGCCACCGTGATGCCAGGCATATACACCAAGTGCAGAACCACAGGCGCCACCAACAAAATACAAGGTCATATAAATAGAGTTAAGGCGTGATTTGGCATCTGGGCGTAACTGGAAAATCACGTTCTGATTGCAGCTATGGATAATCGCTAGGCCAAGGTTAATCAGGGCATAGCCGAGTATATAACTGATTAAGAACATGCCACCAAAATATAAAAATAACCAGCTTCCGGCCAGAAGCGAACCGCCCATCCAACTCAGCTGCTTGATATACCCCCGATCAGCCCATCTGCCAATAAACCGTGTCGACAATGCACCAAAGACACCCACTATAGTCACCAGACCGACTGTTACATCCGAGAGAAAGAACGGTTGCTGGGTTAATAGTAAGGCAATTGTAGAAAACAGCATACTCATCGCGGCAAAGGCGCAGGCCCCGATTAGCGAGCGAAGTAGCAAGCGTGGTTCCTCACGCAGTAAAAGTCCCATGGACTTGAAAATAACACCATAAGTCAGGCGCATACGGGGCATATTCGGCAGTTGACCTTTCAGATAAACACCTAGAACCAGCAATGACATGCTGCTCAGGGCATAAATTGTTTTCCAGTGAAACAGTTCAGAAAGCAGTCCCGAAATACTGGTAGAAAGTAAAATACCCACCAGTAGGCCACTCATCAGAAAACCCACCACTTCTCCAGTTTTTTCCGGTTTTACCGCCATCGTGGCCAAAGGAATTAAAATTTGCGCAGCCACCGAAAATAACCCGGCAAGCATCGTTCCGATCCAGAGCATAGGCAGGTTGGTGGCCATGGCACAGATCAGCAAGCCCAGGGCTGCACCAAACATTAACAAAGGGATTAATCTGGTTTTATTCAGCATATCGCCCAAAGGTACAATAAACAGCAGACCTAGGGCATAGGACACCTGGGCAATGGTCACGGTAAGAGCCACCTGAGATTCAGGTACCTGATAGTATTCCTGAATGGAAGAAATTAAAGGCTGAGCATAATAGTTGGCCCCGGCACATAAACCGCATGCAATCGCCATCAGCCATAAGAGGGATTTATTTTGACTGATATCGAGAGAGGGTTGCATAACAGATACCTTATATAAGAGGGAAAGCAGCCGCAATTGCAGCAAAAAATACAGAAATTGCAGATACTATAGACCAGAAATTTGAATGCTAAAGGTAGCAAATATAGCCAGAACTGTAACGCAAATGGAGATTATCAAACTGCTTAAACGAGTCTGTACGCGGGATTTCGACAGATCAGAGTTAATTAAGCGGATATATTTCCAGCAGGAACAGGAGAAATAGTTCCCATGCTACTAAACTTATAGAAAGCTGCCGGGCTGGTTGTGGAGTAAAGAGCAAAGACTGGATCACTCTTCGCCCAACTTTGGTGCAAAAGAGCAGGAGTAGAGATTTAACCTGGGGGTTGAGTATTAATTCAGGAAATAGTTCAGAATATTTTTTTCAATTGTCCAGCCTTCAGTTTTAGACTTACATCGCCTATATACACGTCATAAAAATAAGCCGGACTTATCACTATTAATTCATATTTTTTATAAGTAAACGCCTAAAAAGTTATAGGAAAACAGAGGGTTTTTATGCAAACGTCTTTGCTGGAAAGATCAGCCTAAATTTGTCAAAAAAGTCAAAAACTCAACCCTACATGCTGGAAAAAGTACCCTATTGAGGGCTTTAGCAGAGCTTTGGGAAAATACCCGACCGAGCTAGAAACATCAATTTTTTTGTCAGAATAATCAATGTAACAAAATAAATCAGAATACTGGAGGTGCTTAAAAGACAAGAAAGCTGGTTTATTCTTCAAAAAAATAAATATCGTTTATAAATTCGGCAAATCAAAACAGAAGGCCGAACTGAAGAATATTATATGAAACCATCATTTTTATGAATCATCAGTTCAAAATATGGGTATTTATTAAATAAATAATAGGTAGTATTTTCTAGAAGTTTATTTAGAATCCAAAAATTCAACAAAAACACATCCTGAGGGGAAACATCGTCAATCACGATGTTTACTTAAGAAAAATTAGCTTGAGGAACGCTCATGCAGATTGGAATTCCAGCCGAAACTGTCATCGGTGAAAATCGCGTCGCTGCGACGCCTGAGACAGTAAAGAAATTGATCAGCGCTGGTCATAGTGTGGTGATCGAACGTGGTGCAGGGCTAAAAGCTGCCTATATCGACAGTGCCTATGAGCAAGTTGGCGCCAAAATTACGGATGATGCCTACACCGGTAGCCAGATGATTTTGAAAGTTCGTGCACCGAAAGGTGAGGAAATTCAGAAGTTGTTTGCCAATACCACGGTGGTGGCAATGTTTGATCCATACCGCAATACCGAGCTTGACCAGTTCGCGGCACAGAATGTGTCTGCATTTGCACTTGAGCTTTTGCCGCGGACTTTGTCCCGTGCGCAAAACATGGACGTATTGTCATCGCAAGCCAACCTGGCAGGCTATAAGTCTGTGCTTTTGGCGGCTGCTGAATACCAGCGCATGTTTCCAATGCTGATGACTGCTGCGGGTACGGTGAAACCGGCCCGTGTGGTGATCATGGGGGT
>NZ_SMTB01000070.1:0-14519 GCF_006864105.1 Acinetobacter sp. RF14B
GTATCTTCTGACCGTGGTCTAGTGGTTCCTGTACTTCGTGATACCACCAGGGGCTTACGGCTATAACGGTCAGCGATCAGGCTAAACGGTATTTGCAGCAACGCCTGAGTCAGGCCATAAATACCAACCGCCAGACCGATAAGCGCAGGCGTAGCATATTCATATGACTGCCCTGCTACTGAAAATACAGGAATAATCATAAACAACCCCAGCATGCGCAGCGCAAAAATACTGCTCAGGGCAAAGGTCGAGCGACGTTCTAAAGCATTCATCATAAATTCAGGCGATTCAGCGAATTAATCTTGGTGCACAGATTATAGGACATTCCATCCCCAGTAAGGCATGATTTTTATTTGAAATAAAAATCAGCAGGGGCTGAAAAACAAAAAGCGCAGCCGGAGCCACGCTTTTCAATATCAGAATCCCTTATTGATGCAGGGCACTTTCTTTTTTCTTATATTGGATAGAGGCAATAACAGCCCAAACAATAAAGGCCACCCCAATCAGGCCAGTCACAATTTCAGGAACATGCAAGCCGGTTCCGCTGGCAATCATGATAAAGGCCAGAGCACCAATTGCATAATGCGCGCCATGCTCCAGATAGATATAGGCATCCAGTGTGCCTTTTTCTACCAGATAAATGGTCATTGAACGGACGAAAATCGCACCAATCGCCAGACCCAGCATAATAATGACCACATCTGAAGTAATGGCAAAGGCTCCGATCACCCCATCAAAACTGAAAGAGGCATCCAGCACTTCAAGATACAGGAAACCACCAATACCGGCTTTGACCACACCCGTCGGTACGCCATTTTCATCATGACGAATGGCATTGCCCTGTTCATCAATTTCCGGCTCACCGCCCAGTAAATGACTGAGGACCTGCACCCCAATATAAATCACGATGCCCCAGATTCCAGCCATGGTCACTGCCAAGCGTTTATCTTCCACCACATTGCCAGCCATAATTAACAGCACCACCAGGGCAATAAAGACCGACATGGCCGGAACACTAGCCAGGTTGGCAAGACGGCGTTCCAGCATTCTGAACCAGTGCGTGTCTTTCTCTTCATCCAGGAAGAAGTTCAAAAACACCATCAACAGGAAAGCGCCACCAAAAGCAGCAATCTCAGGATGATGGGCCATCAAACGCGCCGAGTATTCTGCAGGATTATTCAGGGCCAGCCGTACCACTTCCATAAAGCCCATTTCCGCAGTCACCGCGACAATGGCCACCGGGAAGATTAAACGCATACCAAATACGGCAATCAAAATCCCTATAGTCAGGAATAACATTTTCCAGAATGGATCCCATCCCCGTAGGACTGAGGCATTGACAACCGCGTTATCGAAAGATAACGACACTTCCATAATCGCTAAGATAGCGGTGATGGCAAGCGCTGTGAGCATGGTTTGCAAGCCCGCTTCCGGACCATGGGTATAACCCCAATAAGCAGACAAACCAAGACACACGATCGAGAATGCGATTGAGAAACCAAAATGTTTCAACATACATATCGACCTTGAATCAATTAAATAAGACGTATTTTTTCAGTAGAACTGCAATACGGACACAATAAACTGTGCCAATTATGAAACTTTTGTGGCCCAAACCAAAGCACTTCCTGTGGTCTTTTGTATTATTTTCTCAAGGCAGCCTCCCTGGTCTTTTAAACAGCCGGTTCTTTGCTATAGTGCTGCATGGCTTAACTTAAACTGCTAAGGATTTCAGCATGAGTTTTTCACAACAGGTTTGGCAACGTAATCTTGCGCTCTACCAAAAGACACTGGCCCTGCCGTTTAACCAGCAACTGGCACAGGGAACACTCAGCCGTGAGGCTTTTAGTCATTATGTGATTCAGGATGCGCATTATCTGCTGGCTTATGGCCGTGCCTTGGCTGTCTGTGCGGCAAAAGCGTTTGAAGCCGATGATGTTATCCAGTTTAGTGAGGCGGCTAAAATTGCCATTGTGGTCGAACGCAGCCTGCATGATGGCTTTATGCAGGATTTTGGTATTAGCAAGGCGCAGTTTGAAAATACCCCGCTGACACTGGCTTGCCACCATTACACTTCTTATTTACAGGCGGTGGCCTGGGCAGAAAGCTACCCGGTGGTGGTGGCTTCCCTGCTGCCATGTTTCTGGATTTATGCAGAAGTGGGCAAGGACATTATTGATAATGCCGCCCCGAATAACCCTTACCAGGCCTGGATTGATACCTATGCCGGTGAAGAATTCCATACCGCAGTGCGTAATGTAATTAGCACTATTGACCGTATTGCCGAGCGGGTGGATGCCGATACACTGGAGAAAATGCATCAGGCTTATACCGATGCGGCCCGTTTGGAATGGCTGTTCTGGGAGAGTGCCTTTGAACAGCGCGAATGGCCAGGTCTGGATGACGTGAACTAAGTTTTCGTTTTCAGAATCCATCCAAAATGCCAGTCAGTGAACCATTGACTGGCATTTTTATTCGTCAAGTGATGAAATGTGCACAATGGACGTTCTCCCTCACTTACAGTTTTTCTTTATCTCCATATTTCCTCTGCTGTTAAGCCTCTCAATCACCGCAAAAAACTTCCTCTTCTGATACTCGCAGGTCTTGGTTTTGATAATTTTTTTAGTTTCGTTCCACTTGCTGATAAGCTTTCTGGGTCTTTGCTGCAATGATCTGTTTGCTCTGTATTTTTTGAAAAGGCCTATACTCAATTTCTGGAAAATCAACTCAACGTCTAGGTCCAAATGCTTCATGATATTCCGCATGATATATGCTTTGAAAAGATCAGATTCGCCTCGCTACCCTAGCCTGCCAAGCGCGCAATGAGTGAAAATTAACCACAATTAGGCACCAGTCTTTATACAGGGCACGTGACTAATATCCGACATAACTTGACGTTTAAAATACTTTTATTTGCACTTGAACATTTTTCATTCGGTATCATATAAAGGTTTTTGATGAATATTCTAGGATCATTGCATGAGCCAAAGCCACATCCGTATTCGAGGTGCACGTACCCACAACCTGAAAAATGTGAGCCTTGATATCCCACGCGACAAGTTTGTGGTGATTACGGGACTGTCGGGTTCAGGCAAGTCCTCACTGGCTTTTGATACGCTCTATGCCGAAGGCCAGCGCCGTTATGTAGAATCCCTGTCTGCGTATGCGCGCCAGTTCCTCTCCCAAATGGAAAAACCGGAAGTCGACTCAATTGAAGGCCTAAGTCCCGCCATTGCCATTGAACAGAAATCCACCAGCCACAACCCACGTTCAACGGTCGGAACAATTACCGAAATTTATGATTATTTACGTCTGCTCTATGCGCGTGTCGGTACACCTTATTGTCCTGAACATGATCTGCCGATGGTCGCGCAAACGGTCAGTGAAATGGTCGATGCGGTTAAGGAACTGGAAGAAGGTACTGCACTGTTATTATTAGCGCCTGTGGTGCGTGAACGTAAAGGCGAATACACTGCCCTGTTTGAACAGCTGCAAAGCCAGGGCTTTGTCCGGGCCCGTGTCGATGGCGAGATCATGGAAATTGATCCACCACCCGAGCTGGATAAAAAGAAAAAACATAGTATCGAAGTGGTGGTTGACCGCTTTAAGGTGCGTGATGACCTGGGCAACCGTATTGCCGAGAGCTTTGAAACAGCCTTACGTCTGGGTGGAGATATCGCGATTCTATCCTGGATGAAAGATGAGCATGAGGATCGGGTATTTTCTGCCAAGCACTCCTGTCCGGAATGTGAACGCGCAGTGGCCGAACTGGAACCGCGTCTATTCTCCTTTAACAACCCTTTTGGTGCTTGCCCGGTCTGTGACGGTCTGGGGACACGCAGCCATTTCAGTGCGGAGAAACTGATTCCGAATGCAGAGGTCAGCATCAGCCAAGGCGCGATCCGCGGCTGGGACCGTCAGCGTCCTTATTATTATGGCATGCTGCAAAAAGTCGCCGAGCATTTTGGTTTTTCTCTGGATACTCCTTGGGAAGAGCTGGATGCCAATACCCGAAAGAAATTCCTGTATGGAAGCGGCAAGGAAAAAATTGACCTGAGCTATATTGATGAACGCGGCCGCCGTCATAATCGGGTGATTCCCTTTGAAGGGATTTTGCCCCACCTAGAACGCCGTTACCGTGAAACAGAAAGCAATTATGTACGCGATGATCTGGCACAGTACCTATCGAATGCCGCCTGTGATGCCTGTGATGGTTCACGTCTGAATGAGATCTCACGTAATGTGAAGATTCTGGACAAAACCATCGCCGACATTACCCGCATGTCGATTGGTGATGCCGAAAGTTATTATCAGAGCCTGAATCTGGAAGGTGCCCGTGGTGAAATCGCGGACAAGATTTTCAAGGAAATTCGTGAACGTCTGCACTTTCTGGTGTCCGTCGGCCTGAATTATCTTAGTCTGTCACGTTCTGCCGAAACCCTGTCGGGTGGTGAAGCACAGCGTATCCGTCTGGCTTCCCAAATCGGTGCCGGCCTGATGGGTGTCATGTATGTCCTGGATGAACCTTCGATTGGCCTGCATCAGCGTGACAATGACCGCCTGTTACAAACCCTGATCCGTTTGCGCGATCTGGGCAATACCGTACTGGTGGTTGAACATGATGAAGATGCAATCCGCGCCGCTGACCATATTATTGATATTGGCCCGGGTGCCGGGGTACATGGCGGATATATCATTGCGGAAGGAACCTATCAGGAACTGGCAGAACACGAAGATTCCCTGACTGGAAAATATCTGTCTGGCAAACTGAAAATCGAGGTGCCAAAAAAACGCATCCAGCCCCCTAAGCCGGAAGAACAGATCAAATTGATGGGCGCCGCCGGGCACAACCTAAAGAAAGTCGATCTGACCCTTCCGTTGGGCATCATGACCTGTATCACCGGGGTATCCGGTTCAGGTAAATCGACCCTGATCAATCGAACCCTTCTGCCTTTGGCAGCGACCCAGTTAAATGGTGCGACCACGCTGACTGCTGAAAAGTTTGATTCAATTGATGGCCTGCAGTATCTGGACAAAGTGGTGGATATTGACCAGAGTCCGATTGGCCGTACACCACGTTCAAACCCAGCAACTTATACCGGCCTGTTCACGCCGATTCGTGAACTGTTTTCACAAACACAGGAAGCCAAAGGTCGTGGTTATACGGCGGGTCGTTTCTCGTTTAACGTGAAAGGTGGACGCTGTGAAGCCTGTGAAGGAGACGGGATGATCAAGGTAGCAATGCACTTCCTGCCAGATATGTATGTGCCCTGTGATGCCTGTCAAGGCAAGCGTTATAACCGTGAAACGCTGGAAGTGAACTATAAGGGAAAAAACATCTCAGATGTGCTGGAAATGACCGTCGAAGATGCCATGCATTTCTTCGATGCCATTCCGGTGATTCACCGTCGTCTGGAAACCTTGCATCAGGTGGGATTGGGTTATATCCGTCTGGGTCAGTCTGCGACCACTCTTTCTGGTGGTGAAGCGCAACGGGTGAAACTGGCACGGGAGCTGGCCAAACGCGATACCGGTAAAACCCTGTATATTCTGGATGAGCCTACTACGGGTCTGCATTTTCATGATATTGCCAAGCTACTGGACATCCTGCACCAGCTACGCGACAAAGGTAATACCATCGTGGTGATTGAACATAATCTGGACGTGATTAAAACTGCCGACTGGGTCGTGGACTTAGGTCCTGAAGGCGGCTCGGGTGGTGGTATGATTGTTGCCGAAGGAACACCGGAACAGGTGGTAAAAGTCAAAGCTTCACATACGGGTAAATTCTTGAAGCCGCTATTGCAGTGATTTAGAAAGGGCTCACAAGAGCCCTTTTTTAATTTTTTTATGACATATTCAATATTTTTTTGTCTTACGGGATTAGATACTTTTGCCTCGTCATCCAGTCTTTCGAATATTAATGCATTAATTTGGGGCTGTAATTCAACATTCATTTGCTGATTAAGTATCTGTCTTAAAACACCTCATTTATGAAATTCTTTAAATCTTTCATCTTTTACAATCTCCTTAAAAATTAATTCTTTCCAAGCATTTTTAGTTGTAAGCGGCTTTGTTGTATACAGTTTTAAAAGATAAAGTCCTCCTAGCTCACTCAAACTTAAGTGACAACTTAGGTGTGAGGTTGACCTGATTCTATAAATTTATTTAAGGCGGCTATACGTGCATGAATCTCATTGACTGAGCTACTGAAGTGTCTTGCGCTCCGTTTATCTCCCCCTCATTTTATGCAATACCTTTTAGTTTCTACCAAACTATGTCGATGCTACCCCAACTACTTTTCCCCATCCTTTTTCCTAAGCGTTTGCAGGTTTTTAATAATTCATTTCTATCTAAAAATTCCGATTTTTGTCTTTCTATAGGTTTGTATTTTTTTCTTGGTGGAATTATGACAGGTGCTTGATGATCTGAAATGAGCTATCGGCAGTATTTAATATCATAAGCGCTATTGGGATAGATAGAATCTATGCCTTCATCAGAGGATGATTTGATCAAGTCAGCCACTGAGTACCTGTGAATCGCTGATATCGTTCGGGGTGAGCTGAACTGCATCTCTTTGCAGCGTTTTAGCATTTATACCAAGGTGAAGCTGAGGCCATAGGCAACGATATTCAGGCTGAGGTTTCTTCTGTTTCCATTCACTTTCACCTAAAAACTCCAGGCCAGTAGAATCTACAAGCCAATGAAGTCTATCACTACATTTTTGCTAGCTGATCGCAATATCAATTTTTGTCTTGTACGAAGTGTGGAGTAATTTGGTGCTGTCCCACCGAAACCGTCAAAGAGAATCGAAATAGCAATTTGATCACTAAACAGCATTGAATGGCTGTATCGGTATAGCTTTGATTTCATCCGTGTTTACCTTATGACTGGGTATTTCCTTCTTGGGTCTGAAGATTAAAATTTCTCTATATCTCTATTTTTGGCCTTCATAGTTTTTATTTTTTTACTGGGCCTTAAAAAAATAGCTCAAGCTACCACAAGAGGTTTGAGCAAAATTCAATTTAAAAAAATTAAATAAACTTGTTTTTAACCTATTTACACCTGCCACAATTAAGTGCATAATGCACCGCATTAGGGCGAGTTAAATTATTCCTCAGCAGATTTTTTGATTTACCCGGACATTTTGGCGAAAAAACCTCAATTTTCTTTGAAAATTGAGGTTTTTTTTTGTTGTCTATTGATATCTCGCTTTTTAAGCTGGTAAAAATGAATCATTTTGGTGCGTTTTTTATTTTTTCATAAAGAAGCTTTGTAGGCTTATTTGCCTTCTATTCATAAATTTAAAATAAAAAAAAGCCCAACCTTGGGGAAAGCTGGGCCGATAAAACGAAAAAATTGTGGAGAATCAGTCAGAATCCTATATAAGTATGAACCATGACCTGATTTCTCTATTATGTGCGATTTCGACTGCAAAGTAAAGCCTATTATTTTAGTCGGATTTAAGGTTGTCCACCCTCATTAATAGTGACATTTATCACAATAAATTAAAAAACAATGATCTAAATAAATAATTAACAGAAAAATTGTCTATTTAAAATACTTGGACTTTTTATCCTCTATCCTCTCTAAAGCAGAAATTTAAAATTGTTTATACCAATCAAAATTAAAATTTAATCGTTTTTAGGGATAATTAAATCTTCATGATTTAGCCTTTTTTATCATTTTATAAGCTGAGCCCTACGCATAGCTTGCTGTAATTAAAGGTAATTTTAACCTAGCTGAAACATGTTTAAATAAGTAGACTTTTACACAAAATTAATACAATTTTTTAATCGTAAAAAACAAGGACTTAGCAGCTGATTGACTTAATAAATTGTTACAATACAATAGCTCCCCTGTTGTATATCTTCTGTAACTAAACGGTAAATATCATGAAAAAACTCGGTTTAGCCACTGCTTTATTATTAGCCATGACCGGCGCTCAAGCATATCAATTTGAAGTTCAAGGTCAGTCAGAGTTCATCGACAATACTGTTAATGACAAAGATTTCACTGGTGCTGTTCAAGGTACTTACTACTTTAAAAATGTAGATGCATCTAAAGGTCCTTTAGCTGAAGCAGCTTTCTTAAACCAGGCATCAAATGTTTCTTTAGCATATACATATGGCGAATACGATGTAGACGCTGATTCTAAAGACCAAGTTTCTCATACTTTTGGTGCTAAAGCTGAAGCTTATGTTCCAACTAAATTTGTTCCTGCTTATGCAAGTGCATCTTATAGCCACACTATTACTGATGGTAAAGGCGGTCAAAAAGATGACCAAGGCGACCGTTATGCATTAGAACTCGGTGCTGTACTTGCACCTAATTTCTTGGTTGCTGTAGGTTATACTAGCGTTGCTGACCAAGTTTCTTATGACGCATTCAACATGTTCAACAATGGCGTTGTGAAAGCAGCTCTAGAATCTGAAACTATTAATGAAGACCAGGATGCGATCACTGCACGTACTAAATATGTAGGTGCAATTGATGGTACGAACATGTCAATTGGTTTTGAAACTGGTTTAGTATATGGCGAAGATACTGCTTATAACTTAGGCACAACTCTTTTCCTTAACCCTGCTTTAAGCGTGGGCGCATCTTATATGGAATCTAGCTATGCTGGTTCTCCAGACAAAGCTTGGGGCGCGAACGTAAACTACTTCATCACTCCAGCGGTTGCAGTTGGCGCATCTTATGTAAATGCGAATGCTGAAGGCGAAGCGCGCGATACACAAACTGTAGGCTTAAATGCTAAATTCCGCTTCTAATTTCTGATTAGACGTTGAATAGAAAAAAGGACGCTGATGCGTCCTTTTTTTATTGGGCGAAATATTTATTCTGGTGAACGAATCAGGCTCAGGAAATGCAGATGACGCTCATATTGATCAATGATGTCCTGTAGTAAATCTTCCTGTGTCCATTCCATTACATCATAGCCCTGCCCCCCTTCTTTTAAAAAGA
This sequence comes from Acinetobacter sp. RF14B, assembly GCF_006864105.1. Taxonomy (NCBI): domain Bacteria; kingdom Pseudomonadati; phylum Pseudomonadota; class Gammaproteobacteria; order Moraxellales; family Moraxellaceae; genus Acinetobacter; species Acinetobacter sp. RF14B. The sequence continues at coordinate 8,968 of NZ_SMTB01000070.1, forward strand.
CTTCAGCCTGATAAGACTGGTCATCCTCAAGCTCGGACATAAAAGTGGGACTGATCATTTGTGTCATTACCACCTGATAGATAAAATTCATCTCATCCTGATGGTCGACACGCAACTCAATTCCCTCCTCCAGCGCATGAATCTTGACCTGTATTTGACGGCGTTTTAGCTCGGTCTGAAAACTACCAAAAGCTTTGCTTGCCGTAGTATCAATAAATGCCTGCACTTCGGCCTTGCTATGCGGATAATGCATAATCAGTCCCAGCCTTTGCTGCCAGCTGCGCGGATTTTGAATCGCACGCGGCGTAATGCGTGCAGCCTGCACAGCATGCATTTTAATTACATCCAACCTCAGTGCTTTAAGTAGTCCCCAGCAAATGAGCAGCATGATCAGGGTAAAAGGCAAGGCACTCATGATCGTGGCAGACTGTAAGGCCTCCAGCCCCCCGACCAGCAGCAAGGTAATCGCCAGCAAGGCCATCACCAAAGTCCAGAACAGGCGTTGCCAGACCGGTGAGTTTTCAGTTTTTGCTGTCAGATAATCAGTGACTAGCGAACCAGAATCGGCGGAGGTCACAAAGAACAGCATCACCAGCAAGGTTGCCACAATACTGGTGACGGAACTAAAGGGTAAACTGCCCAGAAATTCAAACAGTGCAACCGATGAATCACGCTGCACCGCTTCAAGCAGACTGGTATTGGCTTCATGAATAATACTATGCAGGGCGGCATTACCCATAAAGCCCATCCAGATCAGGGTAAAGCCTGTTGGGATCAATAGCACCCCAACAATAAATTCCCGGACTGTGCGTCCTTCTGATACACGCGCAATAAACATGCCCACAAATGGTGACCAGGAAATCCACCAAGCCCAATACATGATGGTCCAGCCTCCAATCCAGCCGCTAGGCTGATAGGCATACAGGTTAAAGGTCATGCTGAACAGATTGGAGACGTATTGGCCTGTAGCCTGAATCGTGGTCTGTAAAAGATAAATACTTGGACCAGCCAAAAATACAAAAATCAGCAACAGCAGGGCAAGCAACAAATTCAGCTCGGCCAGACGCTTTACGCCTTTATCCAGACCAAAAAACACTGACAGGGCGGCCATGCTACTGACCACAATAATCAGGACAATCTGGGTACTCGGCTGCTGCTCAATACCAAACAGATAATTCAGGCCCGAGTTGATCTGGGTTACCCCAAATCCCAAGGTGGTGGCGACACCAAAAATTGTTCCGATGGTGGCAAAGGTATCGACTCCATCTCCAATCGGTCCATAAATTCTGTTGCCAATCAGTGGATATAAAGCGGAACGGATTTTTAAGGGCAAATTATGCCGGTAAGCAAAATAGGCCAGTGCCAGACCGACCAGGGTATAGACGGCCCAGGCATGCAGACCCCAATGGAAGAAAGTAATTCGCATCGATTGCTGGGCAGCCACCAGTGTCTGAGGCTCACCAATCGGTGGCGTGACATAATGCATGACCGGCTCTGCAACGCCAAAGAACATGAGTCCGATGCCCATGCCGGCGGTAAACAGCATCGCGAACCAGGAACCACTATGATAGGCGGGCTGACTATGATCAGGTCCAAGCTTGATTTTCCCCATATCGGACAGCGCAATATAAATCAACACAATCAGGAAAATAGCCACGGACAACACATAGAACCAGCTAAATGAAGAGGTAATCCACTGATTTAACTGTTGTGTGAGTCCTTGAAAAGTATCCGGCGCAAAGAGCACCAGTCCCAGAAAAATGGCAATAATGACCACGGTACTGACAAAGACATTCGGGTTGACATTAGCCAGCCAGGAAGATGGTTTGGAAGACATATATCCCTCTTTTTTTCAATCTATGGAAAGAGCGAGAGACTCAAATAATTATTTGCAAGTAAAAACTATGAGAGAAATAAATAGAGTGTGTTGATAATTCCTGTGGCTTGGCAACAACGCATATTCTTTCTGCTTTCCGCGCCAAGCATTTATGAAATATCAATAGACCCTAATATAAAGGCAGATAAATAAAATCAATTTGAATCCGGCCTTATTTTAAAATAGGGTGAAAAATAAAGCCGTCAGCTTAATGTAACAAGAAAATCAAACCTGTCTGGCTTTACAGAGCGGTGTTTTTATCCTATTTTTGCTATTTTTTCTTGGGGGGGATATAGGCAATATATTGTAAGGCAATCAATCGTGAAACGATCAGCGCCAGATACATCACCCCAAAAAACATCTGGATAATTGCCAGCATGCGGGCAATCGGGCTAACCGGCATCAGGTCAGATAAACCGGTGGCAGACTGGACACTAAAACTCAGGAACAGTAAATCCAGCCAGGGTTGGTAGGCATGTAAATCGGGATGTGCAAAACTGTAGGGCACCAGCAACTGGCAAATGCTATATAAAAAGGCAAAGCCCCAAGCCAGCAAGGTAAAGACTGCGCCTGCGGCAAACAGCTCATCTTTGGTCAGATAACGGTCATGAAACATATAGCTCAACAGGCCATAAGCTGCACTAAAATAAGCACTGGCTTCAAACAGGTTGGCCGTAATATGAATCCAGTTATCCTGAATCCCCAAAGCAATTAAGGAAGAAAAGAAAATCGCACCTGCGACAAAGGTCAGCCCTAAAATCGTAAACATCGGGGTCTGTCGAATGACTTTGGCAATGACCAGCAGCACCAGAACTCCAAGCACCCAGGTAACAGCACGATAGGACACACTTTCATAGGCCAGCACCGATAGGATCAAAATCAGCAATTGCAAACAGAGCAGCCATGCAGATGGCAAGTGCTCAAATGTTGTCCAGAATCGTCTTAATGCCTGCTTCATACTGCCCTTCTTCTTGGAATTCATATTCGCAATTTAATTATTATCAGCCTCAACATAGCATGCAGCAGGTTTATGAGTGTTTAACAATTTGTATGAAAATTACTGAAAACCGCTCTACGCCATGCTTTTATTTTTTTGCATATAACGTTATGGCGAAGAAAACTGACTGTATTGCAGGCCATAAAAAAGCCCCGGATGGGGCTTTTTTAGGATGAACCGATCTTAGTGATCAGAAGCACCCGAGATACCGATACCGGTTTGTGAACGTACAAACTGGGCATCGAAAGCTTTGCGCTCTGCTTGTGCCTGAGCTGAGCTATCTGTGACCGAGAACAACCAGCAGCACAAGAACGACAATGGCATTGCAAATAATGCAGGACCGTTAAATGGAACCACTGGAGTATCCGAGATGCCTAAAGTATCTACCCATACTGCTTTAGACAGCACAATCAAGGTTACTGCGGTTACCAGACCTGCAACACCACCAATCACCGCACCACGTGTCGTCAAGCCTTTCCAGAACATGGACAATACCAGTACCGGGAAGTTGGCACATGCCGCCACCGAGAATGCCAGACCGACCATAAAGGCAACGTTTTGTTTCTCGAACAGAATCCCGAGAATCATCGCGAAGATCGCCAGACCTAAAGTCGCAAGCTTAGACATACGTAGCTCAGACTCAGGCGTAGTTTGGCCTTTCTTCAACACGTTGGCATACAAGTCATGCGAAATTGCTGAAGCACCAGACAGGGTCAGGCCCGCAACAACCGCAAGAATGGTCGCAAATGCTACTGCAGAAATGAAGCCCATGAACAGGTCGCCACCCACTGCATCAGACAGGTGAACCGCCGCCATGTTATTACCACCTACAAGCTCTAACTTGCCAGTGATCGCCATTTTCGCAACATCCAGGAATTGCGGGTTATTCGATACATACAGGATCGCACCGAAACCGATAATAAAGGTCAGCAGGTAGAAGTAACCGATAAAGCCTGTTGCCACAACCACTGATTTACGTGCTTCTTTGGCATCTTTTACCGTGAAGAAACGCATCAGGATATGTGGAAGACCGGCAGTACCGAACATCAGCGCCAGACCTAAAGAAATCGCATCAATCGGGTTAGATGCCAAGCTTCCTGGACCCATGATTTTGGTTGCATCTGCCAGGCTCAGGTCATGCACTTTTGAATACACGCCAATCGCCTGTTCAAACATGTTGGTAAAGCTGAAGCCGACGCCTTTCATGACCATGAACGCCATGAAAGTAGCACCAGACAGCAGCATGACTGCTTTAATAATCTGTACCCAGGTCGTTGCCAACATGCCGCCGAACATTACATAGGCCATCATCAGCAAGCCGACAATCACCACAGCAAGGTTATAGTTCAAACCGAACAGCAGCTTGATCAGCTGACCTGCACCCACCATCTGGGCGATCAGGTAGAAGGCTACCACTACCAATGAACTCATGGCGGCTAAAGTACGCACCGGTTTTTCCTGTAAACGGAAAGATACTACGTCAGACAGGTTATATTTACCCAAGTTACGCAGACGCTCTGCCACCAGGAATAATACGATTGGCCAGCCCACCATAAAACCAAGTGAATATAACAAGCCATCAAAACCTGACAGGAACACCATCGCAGAAATCCCCAGGAAGGAGGCTGCTGACATATAGTCACCGGCTATCGCCAGACCGTTCTGGAAGCCGCTAATCCCACCACCGGCAGTATAGAAGTCCTTGGTATTTGTGGTTTGTTTTGCTGCCCATTTAGTAATGAACAGGGTAGCCCCCACGAAAATCACAAACATGATAATCGCGTGCCAGTTGGTTGCCTGCTGTTCTGCTGCGCCTAAATCCGGACCAGCCATTGCCATCCCTGAGCCGACTGCAGTTGCAGCCAGGGCAATTAAAGAATTCCATTTCATCTTAATGAGGTCCTTTTTCATGAGCAATTGCTTCTACTTCACGTATTGCTTCTTCAGTCAATTGATCGAGACGGTTATTCGCGATATAGGAATAAACACCACATAAGATAAATGACAACACAATGATGCCCAGACCCAGTGGAATCCCCCAAGTCGTCACTCCACCTGAAATAGAAGACAAAAGAAACTCTTTGTTATAGCCAACCAGCAACATGAAGCCCACATAGACAAACAGCATAATGCCCGTTAAAGTCCAGCTGAGTGTGCTCTTCTTGCTAACCATTTCTTTGAATTTTGGATTCTGTAGAATTCGATCTACCTGTACCTCATCCATCGTTGCACTCCTGTAGCCCAACCGTGGGCTGATTATTTTTAATTCGAATTATTACTGTTGCAAATTAACAAGAATTGTGGCGTCTTGTAATTAAGACTTTGGTCGTTAAAAAATAATCAATTTTAACTGTAGCGTTCACGATGCGCTATTATAGGGCCAGCTTCAGTACACATCAGGCTCTATGAACAGTTGGCTCATCATAGGGGTGCTCGCCCTCTATATCGCATTACTCTTTATCTGCGCATTTTACGGAGAAAAACATACCAGCCGGTTCAGCACCCGTGGGCGTATGTTGTTGTTCAGTTTGACCTTAGGGGTCTACTGTTCATCCTGGACCTTTTATGGTGCGACTGGAGCGGCGGTTCGTGAAGGCATCATCTTCCTGCCAATCTATCTTGGTCCGCTGCTGTTTGTCGCAATTGGCTACGATATCTGGCGCCGCTTAGGACGGGTAC
>NZ_SMTB01000071.1:0-14424 GCF_006864105.1 Acinetobacter sp. RF14B
CTGTTGCTATAGTTTTCCTTTTTAAGGATTTTTTCGACATTATGCTGAAATCTCAAATCTAGCCTCTATTTTCAAAAAAATACCTTATGGTAGAATCTGCCCAATTCGATAGGCATACAGCCGATCTGGGAATCTGGTAAAAGTCACTGACCGGACTGGTATTACGCTGCATGGAAACAAACAGCTTTTCTCGCCATGCGGCCATGCCATCCCCTACCGTATGCATAATCCGCTCCCGTGAAATAAAGAAGCTGATCTGCATCAGATCATATTCAAAACCCCATTCAGCATAGGCTTGTTGCAAAGCCTCCGGAATATTCGGCTGGTCTTTAAAACCATAATACATATAGACCCGATAAAAATGCTTGCTAAGCGTTTCGACCTGAATGCGATCTTTTTTCGCCACAAAAGGGATATCCCGGGTAATCACGGTCACCAGAATATTGCGTTCATGCAGCACCTTGTTGTGCTTGATGTTATGTAACATGGCATGCGGAACAATGCTCGGGGTTCCGGTCAGGAAAATGGCTTCACCCGGAACAAACTTGGTCGCATCTCCCATCGAAATACTTTTGATAAACAGTTCGATTGGTAAGGCATCCTGCTCCAGACGGTTGAGTACCAGTGCACGCCCATCTTTCCAGGTCATTAAAATAGTAAACAGCACCGCACCAATCAGAATCGGTACCCAGCCTCCCGCAGCAATTTTTAAGGAGGTAGAGGCAACAAAAATCAGGTCAAGCGTTAAAAATGGAGCAGCAAAGAGTATGACTTTCCAGACCGGCCAGCGCCAGAATCCATAGGCCAAAATACTAATCAAAATAGTCCCGCAAAGCATGGTCATGGTGACTGCCACACCATAGGCACTGGCCAGATTGGCACTATTTTCAAACAGCAAGATCAGGATTAACACCGAGATAAACAGCATCCAGTTAATAAAAGGCAGATAAATCTGGCCACGCTCTACCGCCGAAGTATGCTTCACACTCAGACGCGGTAAATAACGCAGCTGAATCGCCTGATTGACCATGGAGAATACCCCGGTAATCACAGCCTGAGATGCAATCACCGCCGCCGCAGTGGCGAGTCCAATCATTGGATAAAGTGCCCAGTCCGGGATCAGCATATAAAAAGGATTGGCTAACGCTTCTGGTTGACGTAATAACAACGCGCCCTGCCCGGCATAGTTCAGCAGCAGGCAAGGTAAAACAATCACAAACCAGGCCATACGAATCGGCAAGCGGCCAAAATGGCCCATATCGGCATAGATTGCTTCACCCCCAGTCATGGTCAGAATCACCGCGCCCATGGTAAGAAATGCGACATAAGGCTGATCCACAACAAAGTGAAAAGCCCAATAAGGATTCACCATCGAAAGTACAAATGGCGTCTGGGCAATACTCCACAAACCGAAAGCCCCAATCGACAGGAACCAGAGCAAAGTCAAGGGGCCAAAAAATTTCCCCATGGTACCTGTACCATGACGTTGCAGCATAAACAGCCCGGCCAGAATCCCGATCGACAGCGGCATCAGCCAGCGGTCAAAGATAGGCGTGGCAATACTCAAGCCTTCAATGGCGGAAAGCACCGAGATGGCTGGCGTGATAATGCCATCTCCAAAAAACAGCGAGGCCCCGATAAACCCCAATGCAATTAGAAAAATTTTCTTCTGATCTGCAATTCGTGTGGTGCGCAGATTTAAAGCCAGTAGCGACATGATGCCGCCTTCGCCATTATTATCGGCACGCATGATAATCGTGACATATTTAAAGCTGATGGTCAGCATCATGCACCAGAAAATCAGGGACAGAATGCCAAGCACAGAGGCTTCACTGATCGCAAGATGTGCTGTCAGGAAACATTGGCGCAGTGCGTATAGAGGGCTGGTACCAATATCTCCAAAAACGACCCCAAGTGCAGCCAGCGTAATCACGGGAAGAGCTGCTTTTTCTGCTGTACTTTGCATATATTGTCTTCGTTTTAAACAAGCATTTTTGCAAATCATAGCATTACGTTAAAAGTTTTTCTGCAAATCAATTGTTTCAGCTTGGCAGCAGCGTTTTTTTTCGATATTATCCTCGGCCATGGTGAGGTGTCCGAGTGGCTGAAGGAGCACGCCTGGAAAGTGTGTATACGTTAATAGCGTATCGAGGGTTCGAATCCCTCTCTCACCGCCAGAATTTTAAAGTCCGAATCACATGATTCGGATTTTTTTTGTCTTAAAAATAAAAAATCGTATTATTTTTATCATCATTCTCATTACAAATTCTTCCTCTCCAGAAGTTCATAGCTGCTCAGAGCGACTATCAAAAAACCCTGCGTTTCTTTAATATTGTGTTCTGCTTTAATTTATTTATATTAACCCATCAAAAATTGGCACAATAATCGCTTCATTTTATTGTCATTAAAGCTATGTTATGGTTCGTTCAGGATATTTAAAAAAAGGAGAGAAAAACCAAGACCAAAATAAAAGACCTTAGATCGAAGTACACCATTTCAACTCAAAGTTAAAAGTAGATACACTGCTATTCGGAGAGCGAACATGAATAACAGCGCAAACTATATAAAACAAATCAAAAATGCAAAACGTGGTGGTTATACCCCGACTATCGCCAAGGATATTAACAAACATAAAATTCAAAAAGCCCTCAAACTTATCGAACAGTGGAGAAGCCTCGCTCAAGAACTCAAACCTCAAATGCAGTTCGATATGGCCTTTACTTTAGAGGAATGCGCACAAGATCTCGCCCAGATCCTGAAACATAAATAGTTTTTTAGCTGCACCCCGTGATCTATTTCCAGTTCATTTCAGCTTCGCCCATAATAAAAAATGGGCGATTTGCCGCTTAAAGTATGATGACTGCTTATCTTGCAGATTACTCTCAACTCCACATCGCTTTTTTGAAAAATTAAACGGTTATTTTTTGGCTTGCGCCCACCCAAAAAATCTGTAGAATGCACTCCACATCGCCGGCATAGCTCAGTTGGTAGAGCAACTGACTTGTAATCAGTAGGTCCACAGTTCGAATCCGTGTGCCGGCACCATTATTAAACCTCGTAAGTCTTAGATTTATAGGGTTTTTTATTATCTATAATTTTCCAGTGCATTCTTTTTTTGGTTCATCTTGTGGTCCATCCACTCAATAGTCTTGTGGTCTAAAATCCAGAATAAGTACCTATAATCCAAACTAGTTTCCTCTCTATAGCCATTTTCAAGCACTCCACTTCTCCAATCGGGCTATGTTAGAGATGAAGCATCTAGGTATCCCATCGAGGCGTATGACGAATGGAAAATAGAACGCTTGGGGAGTTTTTGATATTTCTTGGATTCACTGTTTAGTACAGGACTTCTAGGCTCAATCCTTGTAGGTCGTGGGGTATTCTGCTAGAAGATCATTCATATAACCAGGATTCGGGTTAAATATTTTCTTTATTTTAATAAAACTTTAGACTTATTATTCTCCTTGTAAAAAAACACCTCATGATTATTATTAATAATAATATTTTTTGAAGCATTTAAAGTAATATTTTTCACTACGCCTAGACTATTTACTAAAGCCAAGTTAATAAATTTTTCTCCACTTTCTTCGGAAAATGGTGAAACTATTATCAACAATCCATTATTTGATTTAGGTAATACTACAGACGCACCAAAACTATCATCTAAAAAGTTATAAACTTTGGATAATTCTATAATATTAATTAATTTAACCTTACTACAACTATTTTTATCATTTTCTAAAATACATTTTAAATGATCCTCTGAGTTATATGGAAGAGACGTAACAGGAAATCCATCATCATTTTTTTCAATATTATTATTCTTATGAAAATTTACAGAAATATTTTTTATTCTTATAATATATTCACCTCTTAAACATTGTTCTTTTTCTAAAGCTGTTCCTTCTCCCATAGAATATCTAATCTTATTTTCACAGTTATTTTTAATTCTACCTTTCCAGTTTCTATAGTCGTCTTTCTTCTTATTATTTAAACCATCTAATTGATATAAAAGATTTTTGTTTTCTTTTAAAACACACTGAAGGCTTTCATTAATATTAATCAAATTACAATTTAATAATTTTTTTCAGCATAAGCAATATTTAAAAAACTTAACATAGAAATCATTAATAATACATTTAAACACTTATTCATTTCTCTAAATTCCTTTAAAATTTTCAGGTAAAATAATTTTAAATGGTTTTGATATATGTCTTTTTAGCTCTTCTACCATTACCTGCACATAAATGGATTTACCATTCCAAAATATTAACCATTATTGATGCCATGTTAGAGCACCTGTTCGGTACGTCTGGCGATGGAATCCATGATCGCTTACTACACTTTGTGACTCAAATGGATGCTGCATATTACTTTAGACCGAGTAAAGAGGTTTTGGAAGGGTGAAAAAAGCCGACGTGGGTCGGATTTTCTTTTAATTACTATTAGAATGAGAATTCTTTTTTATTATTTCCCTCAAAATATTTTATATTCAAATTTTCATCAACCTCTACACTTTTTCCTGCATAAATATATTTTTCTGAAATTAAATTAAAATTTTTAACTTTCATAATCCTTAAATTAGCTCCCTCTTCATCAAAAAATGGAGACACTATTAAAAAGAAATCTTTTTTCCTTTCAAGAATACACTTTCCCCATCTTGAGTATTAATAAAATCATACTTATTTAATATTGTTTTAGAAGGTATTAACCTTAACCTATTACACTGATTTAATCTAATATTATTTATACATTTAAAATAAATATCGGAGAAATAGAGTAGCTTAGAAAATTCTTCAACACCACTTAATACAGGCTCTTCTATTTTATTAAATTTTCCTTTTTCAAAACTATAGCACTCATCTTCAATATTAATATTATTATTTTTAAAAAAATAGGTAGTTCCTGATAAACAAATTTTATTATCGTTCTTACTATATTTTATAATAGCAGGATCATCATTAATCGCTCTCAATTTACCATCGACAAAATTACCCACTATCTGAGGTAGAGGAGTTATTCTTTTTCCTTTAGGATCTAATATAACTATAATTTTAACAAGTCTACTTTCACCCTTTCCAGAATCTCTAATATAATTTAAGATTAATAATATTTTATCATTTGAAAAATTAGGAAAATCTTTAATATGTTTATTATAGATTTCAATTTTATCCTTTGAACAGAAATCAATACTTTCACCCTCGAAATGACATTTTGATACATTACTTGAATTTATTAATATATTTTCTTTTGAATGTATACAACTTGAAAATAATAGACTAAACAATAATAGAATTATCTTAAACTTCATATTTAAAACCCATTTATTCAAATGATAAGCATATATTTTCTCAAATATAGTTTTAACCTTTTCAGTAGAATGTTTGTTTGCTTTATTTGTTTTAGACTCATGTAACTTGAGGAAAACCACCTTGTACCTATTATAACCTGAGTTCGATGAAATCCACTTAGCCTTTTAATATATTTTGGAAGGTTAGCTTATTGGGGTTCAAACAATAAGCCACTACAGCAGACCTCTTTCATAAGTCATTTTTTACTCAGCTCGAAGTTATAAATTCCAGCAATTAAATTGAATCTTAATCCCAGTCTTTTGCCTCGATTGCGATATCGCTCAGCAAGAATTTTGAAGGTTTTCAAACTGCCAAATACATGCTCAATCCCAATTCTTCTTTTATTGATTTGCTGATTATAGATTTTTAGTTCAGGATCCAGTTTACAGCGCTTCTTTGCTTTTAAGGGCAACAAGCTATTTAGATACACTGTATAAATTCCCTGATAACCCTTATCTGCAAGGATAAATGCACCTGCAGGAATCTGATTTAAGTTACGTTTGAAGAGTTCGAAATCATGTACGGCACCACGACTGGTACATAAACTCAGAATTTTTTGAGTTTGATAATGAATGATGGCCTGTACTTTGAAGGTGTGGGTCTTTTTCTTGCCGCTATAGCTTTTCTTCTGTTTTTTTAGGCCTTTGGATTGGAATTTCTGTGGCATCTACAATCACCACATTCCAATCGATGCCTTCGCCCTCGGGTAAATCTTTGGGTAAATTAAATAAATTGGACCGAATCAGGCAGTCTTCAACATGACGGACAATTCTTGAGGCTGTGGGCTCTGACACGCCATAACTTGTTGCGGCATGGAACAATGTTCGGTATTCACGCCAATAACTTAAGCACAGGAGGATCTGATCCTCTAAGCTCAATTTAGGTGGTCTGCCTTTGGCAGGAACATGCATCTTCAATTGCTCAACCATTAAATCAAAGGTTGACCATGAGATGCCTGTGTATCGCTTGAACTGTGTTTCAGAAAGCTTCTTTGAATCGATGTATTTCATCCGCAGATTATGCACGAATGCCAAGAAATCTGGAGTGCAAATATTAACCAAAAAGAAGATCGTTTTTTGATTTATGAAAGAGATCTATTTAAACAGGATTAGAATTATATACAATTTGATCCTTTCACCTGTAAATCATTTTTTTCAAAAATAGTTTTTTTCTTGTTCTTTATATTAACATATTCAACATTATATAAAAGATAACCTTGGGACATAAAAGTATAATATCCTGTTATTTTTCCATTTATTATTTCATTCATCTTTCTGTAGACTTCTGGTTTAGCATCATCTCCCATATCAATACTTTCTTCTTTTACAGGTTTTGATATTTTAATATTTTTAAAATATGGATAATATTTTATATGGTTAACATCAGGATATTGACTAGAAACTAATAGTATTACATCATTCTTACTTTTTAGACAATAATATTTTTCTTTTGATTGTGCATTTGAACATAGCACTAAAGAAAAAAATATAAATATAATTTTCATCATAATTCTTTTTCCCTCTTTTCAACTAATAATTTTGCAGATTTTGTATTATAACTATATATTTCTCTACCAACTTTATTCCCATTTTTATCTTTTCTGAAGCCAAAAGGAAACTCTTTATCTTTAATTATTTCTAAAAACCTTATATATCCTTTTTTCACTTCATTTGCATTCTTTGATCTCCTCTTTTTATAACCATTAGGATCATTACATAACCCCCACCTAAAGCACTCACCGATCTTATTATTGTATATATAATTATTCTCAAATTTCCATATTTATTAAGAGCTATTATTAATTCATCATTTATATTTTTACATTTCCAAAAAAATATGCTACAGCTTTTTATAATATTTCTCCCTATCACCAAAACCACTCCTACCATTAATTAGTACATAAGTTGTTATTAATCATGAGGAGTGAGACTTCCGGCTCTAGAATGATGCCAATACCAAATTGCCGAACCTACTGCATGCTTTTTTTCTTTAGCAATTCTATGCCTATGATGGTTTAAGAAATTTTCATTAACTGCTAAACCATATAACTCATAATTTTTTTTATATATTATTTGCATTAAGCCTTGCCCTTTATAACCATCATAAACTTCACTTTCAGATTCCCCCCCTCAATCCCTCTTACATTAGAAAATAACGAGTTATTTCATGTAAAGTATGAGCTATAAAATGGGCCTCTTCGAGACATGACGAATTTAAACACGAGGTGCGACATAACTAAAATAGTGATTATAATCAACCAATTGAGAAAATTTGTCTAACGAGGTATACCAATCTAAAGGCTTCCTAAGTCTTGGTCTTGTATGGAGTGACATAGCCATTTGATTCAAATTATGCTGATCTGCTTGATTGAGGTCAATGCCTTTAGATAAATCTTGACGAATTAGATCCTTTATATTTTCACAAATCCCTTTCTGCTATGCTAAATGCGAATCACAAAATATACTTCTATCCCTAAATCCTGTTCTAAAGTTTTATGCTCAGCCATTTCACGACCTCGGTCATATGTCAGTGTTTTGCGTAATTCACATGGAAGATATTTCAAAGCCTCCGTTAATGCCAAACGTACTGATTCTGCTTTTGCATCAGGTAATACTGCCAATATGCAAAGCCGAGTATTACGTTCAATCAGGGTGGCAATAGCACTCTTATTGCCCTTGCCTTTAATTAAATCAACTTCCCAATGTCTAAGTATCTTTCTTCCACTTCCTGTGGGCGTTCATGTATCGCCTTAATCTATTGTAATAGTGAATCTTTTTTAATTTCATCATTCGCCTTACGTTTTTTTATTTTCATGTCTCAAACAAGAGAGCAAGTCTTTCTTCAGTTCACCTTTAGGTAAAGCTCGAAGGGTTGAATAAATCGTTATATGGCGGATACTCATGTGACCATTTGGCTCAGATAATTGTTTTAAACGTTTAGAAATTTGTTCAGGAGAATATAAATAGCGAAGGGCTTTGGTTTAGAAACTCTCAATAAGTTACTTCAAATTTAAGAAAAAAGTCATCAATTACACAAAATAATTCGGTACTATTAAACATTAGGGCTAGGACTCAAGGTTTAGTGTGGTAACACAACTGATGACTCTATTCCTTTTATTTTTCAAGTCAACCTCCTATCCGCGATTCGTGGTTAATATAGTAATCTTTCTAATTATTTTTTAAGAAAATCTCTATAAATAATATTTTCACACCCTAAAGTAGACTCTAAACAATCTAAATCTGAATCTAAAATCAATTTATAGATATTCACTTTCCCATTAATTTCTCTAATATTTGCATTATATAAATATTTTTTTTCTTTTTTAATATATGAAAAACTATCCCCAGCTAATATACTCTCATAATCACTTCCTAAATTAGTAGAAGAAGAATTTATTAAGGGAGCTTCAATAACTAAATTTGAAAATTTATTATATATAAAAAAATTAGATATAAATTTTTTATAAGGTCTTTTTACATAATCTACATCACTAAACTCTCTTATCCGAAAAGCCACTATTTTTTGATCTTGATAAAGTACTTTTAAATCTATATTTGATTTTAAAGGTACAGTACTTTGATATAAAGTATAATCTTTTTGATTATTTAAAACCTCAACCCCATAACTCTTAAGAATATATTCCCCCCCAGAATATTTTTTGTTTTTATTCCCATAATCAACTAAACCCAATTTAAAATTTTTATTTAATTGAGAAAATCTACCAAATTGATCCAGGAATAAAACTGGTTCGTTAATTTGGACAACAATTTGTTGATAATCATTCCAGTCTATATTTTTTGTATGACATGATAATGAAAAGAAAATACTGCTAATTATTACTACAGATTTAATTATTTTCATATTTTAAGTACCTAAATTAATTTGGTTACAAAAAAAGGAATAGGATCAAATCTTCCTTGCAGACCGATACCAAGCAATGCTGAACTCCTTACCTCAAAATGCAAATGTCCCCCTTTTGATATAGTTGTCATTCCCTCAGCATTTCCAGTAGAACCTGTTTTACCTAAAACTGTATTAGCATCAACAATATCTCCTTTTTCAACATCTATGGTAGATAAATGCGCGTAAAAAAAGTAAATTGAATTGCTTTTTGTAATATTCTTTAATGCATAAGTCTTTTGCTTTTCAGGCAAGTCATCAATATTTACTTCTAATACTATAATTTTGCCATATGCCTTTCCACTATCTGTTGCAATAGCAATAACTCCACTACATACTGCAAAAATATTTGTACCTGAATCAGCGGCTAGATCTACACCTTGATGGTTCCTAGTACCTCCATTTCTGACTTTCCCAAAGGTAGCACTTTTTATATTAGCTAGACCGGCAATTCTTAACTGGTTTATTGCTAAAGGATCTACCCATATTTCACTGCCTCCAACAATTTTATTTTCTTGTATTTCCATACGTGGTGTTGGTGTTGGTGTTGGTGTTGGTGTTGGTGTTGGTGTTGGTGTTGGTGTTGGTGAAAAAGTTTGCCCTGATAAAATTTTTATTGTTTCATCTAAAGATAAATTTACTCCAGAAGTTTTTGATTTATCTAACACGTAATCATAAATATTAATATGTGCATCAATATATACTCTTAGCCATGTTCCATAAGCAGCTTTTGCATCGTTTTTATATCTTTTTAAATACTCTAAAGCATTTTGTTTACCTTTATTTCCAAATTGTGCAAGCAATAATAATTTTGCTCTTTCTGGGGAAAAGCTATTGTTTACGAATGACCTCGCTCCTCCAGCCCCTTCATGATGTAATAGATAAGCAAATTTAGCTATTGAGCTCGGTTCTGTTAGTTTTTGGTAAGGTAATTTTGACCATTTAAAATTTACAACTGCATAAGTTGCTGCTGCATCAATCGAAAACTCTGGGTCGAATCTTAGATTTAACAGTTGCTTCTCAGTGAGATGTTTATTGTTTGAAGCATATTGCCCTATCAAAGACTTTTTATTTTTACAAATTTCAAGCCATGTACCTTTAAGAAATTGAGTTAATCCTGCGGCATTTGTACTGGCATTAAAACTTTTGGAATCCCACTCCCCATTACTTTTTTTTGCAGCTTCAGCGTGAATTAAAGCTGCTAGGCTATGTGGGGTAAATCCATGACGTTTCGATGCATCTATAACAAATTTTCTATATTTATTATTTACTGTATTGAGAATAAAGTTCTCTTCTGTAAATTGGCTTGCAATTATATGAGTGCTATTACCTGAGTCAGTCCTTTTTTGATCATTTATTGGCTCTGGTAAAATTATAGAAGATTGACTGGTATCTGCTTTTTCACTTCCCCCTTTTACAAGGGGTTTTGCTAAATTTTTTAATGATTTTTTAATTTCATCTATTGTATGTTGGACGATACCCGATTGAGGATAGTGAGTACCTGCAACCTTCATTTGTCTTGAGGTCAACCTTAAAACTTTTTTCCCTATTGGCAAAGTTTTATGATGAGCTATTAAATCAAAATCATCTTTAATATTTTTATAATAAACTTTTAAACCCTTTGAATGATCTAAGATTTCTATATTATTAATTATACCATCTTTAAAAGTTACTTCCTTAGATTTACCATCATATTCTAATCTTACAATTCCTTTTGAAATAGGTTTAAAAGACAAATCTAATAATATAATTTTTAAAATTAATTCAGCAGTGATCTTATTGATGTATATTTTTTGACCTATTCTTATTTTGTGAATAGAAGAACCACTTAAATCATTAATTTCAGCTAACCTTTTTACTGTAACATTAAATTTTTTTGAGATACCCCATAATGTATCTCTATCTTTTACAATATAATAATTCACAAAGACCACCTTTATAATTATTGAATATCTTCAATCTGAACACCATGCTCACCTATATCAAATTCATCTTCTATATCTTTAGTATCTAAATCCTCAAAGATATTTGACCATTGCTTGAATCCTACTAATGCCTCATAAGTAACTAATTCTTGAAAAATAGATAATTGAGTTTTACCATTCGAATCAGTTTTACCTTCCCATAAAATTTCTTTATTTTCAGGTATGAACATAGTTATTTCAGCACCTTCTATCCCGCTACCACCTAAACTATTAAATAAAAAATCTACAGCATATGGTCCAGATTTAGGTAATTCAGGAACCTTATAAATAGTTTTAGCCCCTTCTGCAAATACATGCTGCCCCGCTTTACACTCAAACCTCCCACCTGTTACTCCAAATACACCTTGTCCATTAATCTTTAACTGAGAACCACCGGCAGTCAGTACAATTTCTTTAGGACTAATAATTTCAATCCGATCTTCAGTCGAAATAATTTTGATTTGCTGACGGGCAATCATTTCCATTGCATCATCCTGCGCCTGAAGTTCCACCTTACCTTGTGCAGCAACTGCTTTAAAACCCTCCTGCACCGCAAATAAACTGATCTTGTCCTGTGCATGGGCAATTAAAGATTTCTGGGTTGAAAAATTCATACTATCCGCAGCACTATGATTAATCTGTCTATCCGCAGAGAGGTATAAGTCCTCATTGGTCGAAATAGCAATGGAGTTCGGTGCACACAGAATCATTAAAGCCTGTTTAAAGTTTTCTGCCTTGTTTTGATCTTGCTGTTCGATTTGATCCAGAAAGTTTTTCAGATGATCTAAAGCCTCCAAAGGATCAGTTTGCTGGTTTTTAGCAACGTCACTTAAGACCTGAGTATTATTTAAGCTTGATTCAAGTTGGTTTTTAGCCGAGCTGCTATTTAAGTGATTGGCATTGGCATTTTCCTGTTTATATGTTGAAAGCAGCAGACCAGCGCCGGCTCTTACCGCCCCCCACTGGTCTGTCCTCAGCTCAAATCCTTCACCTCGACCTTCGCTACTTTCATTTTCTTTAGGATGACTTAAATTCCCCAGATTCAGCTGACTGGTCCCATGACTGCTTTGCAGCTGTGCACTAATCTGTCCAGTTGTATCATCGAAGCGAAGCTGGTTAAAACCTTGGCCATCCACTTCAGAGGAACGAATACCACTGAGTTTTTTGGTATCGGGTAACTGACCTTTTACATCAAACATAGTTTGATGACGCTCAGCTTCGTGCAAACGTCCCACGACAAATGGGCGATCAACATTCCCATCAAAGAAGTCAATCACTACAATTTCGCCCACTCGCGGATGAAATCGTGTGCCATAACCCTCACCGGCCCATGAAGTCAGCACATCTACCCAGGCAGAATCTGTGTCATCATTATTGCTGCCCGCTCCGCCATCATGCTGATGATCCTGATCACGGGTAAACAGAAAACGTACTTTAACCCGTCCCCATTCATCGACATGGATGCTCTCACCTTCGGGTCCAACGACCCTAGCACGTTGTGCATAGGCCAGCGGTTGGTGCTTAAATGGCAGATATTCTGGAACTACCGGAATGGAGCGACGGATTAAATACAATTCGTTGGCCTGCCGCTCCTCTTCCAAAGCTGTCCATGAACTGGCATGTAATAGCGACTCCAGCTGTGCCCCTATCTCTTTTGGTAAATTGTTCTGGTTATAGAAGTGCTTCCCTAAAATCAGAAATTCCCGTTCATGGGCTGCATGCTGATCAATTTCTGGATGACCATTCAACTGAAACCAATAGCCGACCTGTGCATCTCTAACGCTGCTGCTGGCCTGAAAGTATTTTGATTGCAATGCATGATATTGACCCAATTGCCTGCTCAATTTTTCCAGCTGACTATGACTGGAAGAAGTGGCCTGATCCTCTCCGCTCAGATCAGTGCTCCAGGCTGAACTGACGGTCCAGGCATCTTCTAGCGCTAATATTTCCTGCCCGTTTGGAGATTCAAATTGCTGTGTATTTAAAAAATACTGGCTTTCATCTGGTGACAGTTGCTCCGCCTGCCAACGCTGAGTCTGTACCTGTGTCGGCTTTAGACTGCGTTGAGCTGTCCAGTTGGTAATACTATCAAACGCTTCAGTGGCATGACTGCGATGAAAACAGATAAAACGGCGTGCCAGAGCCTGAAAACTCTCTGCATGATCAATCAGGCGCAAAATCTGGGGCTGAATAGCAGGCTTGGAAGTTGTTAGCAGCAGTTCTTTTTCATCAATCAGCCAGTTAATTCCTTCGCTGCGCCATAAGCGGCTAAGGAATTCATAATCACTTTCATTGGACTGCATCACAAAAGGACGGATATCATATTCTGCTGACAGGCCGGTCAGGTCCAGGCTTAAACTGGCAGTAAATAAAGGACTTCTTTTTTGCCATTCTGTAAATAAAATTTCACTGATGTCACGCACACTTTTATTTAGAAATACCCGGCTATTGCGGTGTTTTTGCCATAAAGCGGTGGCATCCTGCAGACTCAGCTTATAAATCGTAAGTGCACCATCACTCTGTCCCTGGCTGGCTGCCGTAATGATGCCGCTGGTCCGAAACAACTCTCCTCGGTCAGTGACCTGATCTACAGCAACCTGCACACCCATAAACTGCTTTAAAGGCAGCGAGGGATGGGTGGATAAACACAGCAACTCTACCTGTAATCCTTCATTTATCCAGTGCCGGCCCTCAATACGCTGAATCGCAAGCTGGGAGTGTAAAATAGGATGAGTAAATTGGATCTGCAGTGCACGTTTTTGTGGCCCCAGACCTAGTGCATCTAGCACCGTATCAATATTTTTAAGCATTTTATAATTATGTGGTGAGGTTATTTTTATCACGCTGATTGTAAAAAATAAGCCAGGCACCGTCCATCTTGGTATTTATTTCACATGATTAGGCAAACAACTTGTTCTGACTCATTGAGCTGGACTGAGCGACTGATACTCAAGCTTGTACATTTGCTTAAGATCATTTTAATTTTCTGATTATTCCTGTGCTTACTTGCTGCTACACTGACGGGAATAACATTTAATCCTCAACAGACTTTAATAATTGCATGATAAGACAAGGGGTCAGGGACATGCTCGAATTATCTTCCAAACTTCCCGATTTGGGCGTCACTATTTTTAGCACCATGTCGAATCTGGCGCAGAAACTGGGTGCCATCAACCTGTCCCAAGGCTTTCCGGATTTCCCGGCTCCGC
>NZ_SMTB01000072.1:0-14375 GCF_006864105.1 Acinetobacter sp. RF14B
GTTCTTCGTACTAGTGGAACCTGTAATTTTCAGTGCTGCGCTTCCATATATGGACAAATCCCTGACAAGCATTACCGGGAGAGGTTTCCATCGCATCACTCTCCTCAGGATTGCGTAAGTTATGTAACTTTATAATTTCATCTTCCTGGCTAATTAATCCAGATCAGTTCTTCGTACTAGTGGAACATATAATTTTCAGTTTATAAAACTAGGGTTACCAGGGCAGACTAAGTTTTTCCTATAGGTTTGTAGTGTTCAAAATAAAAATTTCTATTATTCAGGTTATGATAACTTTTCTGATTTATATTTTTCTTTATAGCCCACTTTTAACAAATCAGAATAATACTTTTTTACCTTTTCAGGGTCGAGGAGTTCAAGTGAAATCCTTTCTTTAAACGCTTCGATCTCTTCGCCTACATTGGCATATTTCCCCCCGAATTCGGGATATTTGATAAGGTCACACAATTTTTGAGCGAAAAATATAGATTGTTTTGGTGTCAGCTGATATGTCGGTTCCAGTACCTTATCACTAACAATTAAGGAAGCTTTTTGATTAAAAGAAAATTCGATATGTGTAATTGTTCTCCCTTCTTTTTTCTGCTCATAACTTACGTCGATATCAGTAAGTTTATTAATTTGATCTATGGCAACCGTCAATACACGCTTTTTGAAATCTCCCATGGTTTTATATTCATTTTCAAGTAGACCTAACTTATCACGCAATTCAACCATACTAATATATAGCTTGCCTTTGCTACGCCATCTAATCAAAAGTTCATACAGCCGTATAGCGTATACACTAGATAATTGAGAAATTTGCTTTAATTCATAACGAGTAAACTTTTCTTCAAGTTTTACAAAAAGCTGTAAAATATCAGGAGCAAAAATTAGTTGAGCACATGCAGCTTCTTTAACATAGCCAACTTTTGATACCCAACGGCTTTTGTAGACCGCTGGCTTACCTGTAACAGGATCTATGGCCTTATAGGTGAGTCTACGTTCAAATAAGTTATCACACGCTCCCTGAAGAGCCTCATAGGCCGCTTGACGACCCAAATTAAAGTGCTTCATGTATTCAGACGCATGTATTGTTAGCAATGTATCCGATGTAAGCTCTTTTTCAATTTCCCTAGCTGCAATAATTGCAACTAAAATTAAGCGTTGTTCAGACAGAGTCAATGCATAAGATGCTTCAATCAAGTTATTGTCTTTATAAATTAGATTTGCCATATTGTGATTAAAGAAATAAATTCCATTAATAGACATTAACACTTAATGTCCATTAATGGAAGATCTATTTATGCCAGGAAAACGTCCATTAAATAAAGGAAAACGTCCATTTAAATAAAGGAAAACGTCCATTTATTGTCAGGAAAACGTCCATTTAAATAAAGGAAAGTGTCCACTTATTGTCAGGAAAACGTCCATATAAAACCTCTGAAAACTAGACTTCATAAGGCATTCAGAGGTTCTATAAATATAAATTTATAAAATATATATAAAATTAAAAAAGAACATTACTTGTGGATAACTTTTTTTTAACTTTATTTTTCACAATAGTTGATTCATGAGATTGAAACTTGTACATTATTTTCAACAAAATTACGTAACTTACATAACTTATGATTATTTTAGTAGGTGGTGAAAAAGGCGGAGCTGGTAAAAGCTGCCTTGCCCAAAACTTAGCAGTTTATTTACAAGAAAAGAATAGAGATGTTCTGCTTCTAGATGCAGATCCTCAAGGCACAACAACTGACTGGATTAAAGAACGTGATGAGAATGAGGATTTAAAAAATATTCCATCTGTACAAGCTTCAGGCAATATTCGTCAAGTTTTAAAAGATTTATCAAAAAGATATGAAGATATTATCATTGATGCTGGTGGACAAGATTCGGAAGCATTACGTTCTGCTATGACTATAGCAACACATATGCTCTTGCCTTTTAGGCCTAAACGTAGAGATCTAAAGACTTTGGATCATATGGAACAAGTATTAAAACTGGCACGAGCAGTGAATCCAGATTTGAATGCAAGAGCAATCATTACACAATGCCCAACATTACCGTCACAAGTACAGCGAATTTTAAATGCTAAAGAAGCCTGTGTATCGTTCGGAATAAAAGCATTAGACCACATCACGACAAATCGAAATGTTTATGATGATGCAGATGAAAATGGCTTATCTGTTTTTGAAGTAACAAGTGATCCTAAGGCAAAAGCAGAAATTGAAGGGATAGCTCAAGAGTTTTTAGGAGTATAACTATGGCAGGTCTTAGCGGTTTAAAAAAGAAAACTGACGAGCTTTCAGATCAGGATAAACTGGTTGAAAATTTCATATCTGGAGCTGATAAAAGAGTTAAGGATCTAGAAGTTTCACAAAAGAAATTCGTTCGTTGTACCTTTTCTTTGAACCAAGAATTAAGTGAATTAATTGATGAGTTAATTATCAAAAGTAATAACGCTCGTGTTAACAGATCTAGTATTGTAAGAATAGCTTTAGAGTCACTGGCAGAGCAGAATTTAGAAGATTTTAAGCAGCTCGTTGATAAAAGTTTTAAATAAAATAGAGAATGGAAGAGGTTATTCAATCTATAAGATTAAATAACCTAACTTCATAACTTCATAACTGCATAACTTCATAACTTCATAACTTCATAACTTCATAACTTCATAACTTCATAACTTTACTGGCAAATAATTTAAATATTTTGATTTGTTGATAAACCTTATATAGACATCGCGATACTTTGATATTGGAAAATCAAATGGTAAAGTTATTACGTGATATATCACGTTAACTCATTGAGCTGTTCTGTGTTAGCTGGATATAAACATATAACATCATAATCGGTATTTTTAGGCTAAAGATATTCTGTTGGGCCTAAGTAGTAAATTTAGAAATTAACCATTTCAACTGTATTGAGCTTGTATAGCCAGTATCGATTGAGAGAGTCATGATAGAAAAAATTGGGCATGCAAAAAAAACACCTGAAGTTCTAACTGAAGTTTTCACCAAGTTAAGTTACGTTTTGATATTAGATTTACCAGACTTTATTCAAGATTTTGTATTGGATCTTAAAAATAAGATGGATGATGAAATCAAAAAAATGCTTGACCAGGCAGCAAAAGACAATCAAGACGTTGATGAATTTGAAGTTTTAAAGTGGTTACTCGATACAATTGATGTAGCTCCTGAAGAAACTGAAGAGGTTAAAAAGCACCAACATAAAGAGGTGCATGCTGTGCTATTTACTTGTTTTTTTACTCAATTGTCCGAGGCCTTAAGTCTGAAGTTATCAGAACATATGAGAGTGGAGTCAAAACCGCAGCGTTGTGTTAAAAAATTGACTCAAAGAACTTATAAAAAATATTTTGGTTTGCCTAAAAACTTCAAGCTCAAGTTAGAACGAAAGCTGAAAATCAATTTTTACCCTGAAAAATTATGGTAACTGTATGACTAATACTGATGGATTGTCAGATCTACACGAAGAAATCAAAGTATTGGAAAAGTGGTTAAATCAGTCACTTGGTGAAAAAAAAGCTATTTTCAAAGATTTCGACGTTCAAAATAAGAATGAGTTGTATGCTGCTGCAGAAAAAATCCAGGTTACTATTAAAAAAAAGAGAAT
This sequence comes from Acinetobacter sp. RF14B, assembly GCF_006864105.1. Taxonomy (NCBI): domain Bacteria; kingdom Pseudomonadati; phylum Pseudomonadota; class Gammaproteobacteria; order Moraxellales; family Moraxellaceae; genus Acinetobacter; species Acinetobacter sp. RF14B. Next base: position 3,631 of record NZ_SMTB01000072.1, read on the forward strand.
TGTGACGGAACATAAAATTCTGGCTGGTTTAACTCAATGGACTAAAATTGAACAAGAAGGGCATCAGTATGGTTATCTGTTGACTGGATTAATTTGTGAAATGCTCAAAGAACTTATCAGTTTACCGAATTCTAGTTCTAAAGATAAAGAGCCTATCACAAACACAAAACTGATAGATTTTAAGCGAATAGTAGATGATGAAAGAGTACATAAGAAATTTAATCAACTATGTTATGCATTAAAACTGTTACTGCAGAACCAATTTAAAGACCGTGGGGAAAAAAAAATACCATGTGACAAAATTACCAATGAAATTAAAAAAATCGATGAATTTAACACCAGCAATTTTAAAGAATTTTTAACTGGTAAAGAGATGCAAAAGCACTCCATCTCATTAGATTTAGACCGTTACATTGAGCAATTTTGTATTGTCTGTAATGAGCTTAACAACAGGGAATTAAATTCATCGAAGAAACTTAGTATCAAGGATTTGATAAAAAGAATAAAAAAGGAGATTGATGTAACAAACCACTCAGGGCCATCTCCTATTCATATAGAAAATGATGACACAGAAGTCGAGATAGATGAAAAATCAGCAACTATTCTTGATCCTACACATGATGATATCAGTAAGCGTGCAAGTTCTATGATATCCGATGAAAAGCTCAAAAAAATTATTCAGAGACGTGAAGTCCCATTTGTAAGTAATCCACTTTATCTAGCACCCAGTTTATTACATCAGGTATACAACGTATTGCACGATTGTTATCAGGATAAAATGCTCAAAGAAAATAGTACAATCTTTTATGATCAATCTTCTTTGGCATTATGTGGCATGATGTCACTGCTGACTGGTCTGAGTCCTACTATCTTTAAAGATATTAATAATTTGATTGAAAAAGGAAAAATATTAGAAAAAACAAAAGTAAAAAGAATAAAAAAAACAAAAGTAGCAGAAGAAACAGAAGTAATCGAAGTAATCGAAGTATCTTATTATTGGGTGATTGATCCAAAGTTGAATGTAAATCATTCGGGCATTATGAGTGATAAATTACAGCGCTATAACAAAGCATCCACTTATAAATGGCATATTCCTAGTGCTTGGATTATTCAATTAAAAAAAAATGTTATTCAAGAACTATCTGTTCCTGAATACAATCGTTTTTTAAGGCAGCTTTTCAAACCGTATAATTTGGACAAGATTTCATGTGGAATTTTAGAAAAGCAAATATATTTCCATCTGAATATGCAGACAGGTGATGATCTCGTAGCACACTTAATGGCAAATCACGATACGAATCATGTGGTTAATTGGTCCTATGAAGGGCGTAATATTGAAGAGATAAATAGACATTTTAAAAGATACATTGATTGTTTAATAAACCGAAAAAAAGGTGATCTATGGAAAAAAGAGCAGCATCCGGGTTATATCTTTGACCGAGAACAACGTATAGGTAGTCAGCGTTGCTGGACTATCAAAGCAGCAACTCAATTTTTTAAAAATCTTTATGCTTATGTACAGACTACTTTAACGAATGATGAAGCCAATCGGATTGAGAAATTAAATGCTTATAGCATTTGGATGTGGCATCTGTCTTTAATTTGCCTCACTGTACGACCCACGATGGGTATGCCAGGTTTGATCAAAAATTATGATTCAAAATCAAAATTTATCTATATTCATGACAAAAAAATTGGTTCACGACAAGAAGGTCGTTTAGTGCCTGTAGTAGGTTATTGGCAAAAGCATTTTGATGCATACAGAGAGTATATAGATAAGACAATCACTGCATTAGGCATGAAATATCTGCAGGAGCAGTGGAAAAAAAATGAATTCATGCTGTGTATTCTTATCCATCCTCAACTGACTTCCAAAAAGCATAGCGTTGACTTTATAGAAATAGCAGACAATCTTACTTTGGCACCAATGTCAGCAGCTTTTGTGACGCATTACTTGAAAGAAACAGTTCAGATTTATAAAAACTGGCCAAGGCATTTTAGCAAAAACCATCTTGAACTCAGCAGTGATATTCATAATACCCTTTATGCACATGATGGTATTGCCATGGGGTTTGGCCATACTTCATCCTTAAGTCCTTTTCATTACAAAACAGAAATTCAACAACAGGTTGAAGCGTTACTGAAAAAATTAGAAATTTTGGAGCTAGACTTGTTTACCCAGGAAAAATCGCGTGATTAACAAAGAACTAAATCAAGAGATTCTAGAGCAATTACAAAATGCGATTGAAACAGAAACAAAAGCAATTTTTAATCAAATTTCTGAGCTGATTGATCATAAATATACTCAGAAAAAGGTGAATGGTGTCGAGATTGATTTTAAACTTCTTGATCAACGAATTGCTGATAAATTTACAAACTATCAGCAAGTTTTAATAAAAGTTTGTGAGCATTCCCAGCTCAAAAAATATTTCCGCTCTTACCTCAAGGAGTGTTTTAAACACTTTAAAATTATTTGTGAACAAGAGTATCAGGAGTGGCAAAAAAAAAATCCAGATCATGCAAAAATTTACGATATTAAATTACCAGATTGGAAAATAGCAACATTACCGCGCCGCGATAATACTTTAACAGAGGACAAGTTGTGTAATGGAGCTATTCTTGCTGATTTTAAAGAAAAATTTTATGAAAAGTGGAGCTATTCTCTTAATAAAAAGACTCAAAATATAAGTTTACAATCTACAGTTGAAGCTCAGCAAAACTTAGTAAACATATTATTTGAATGTCTATGTATATCATTAATTTTCGATCAAGGATGTATTCATCCTGAACGGCTTATTGCAATTCATGATGCAATTTTTGAAATGAATCTAGACAGTGGACTACTGCCAATTTACTCTGGTTCAAAGAATCATGCCTACGTTTTCTCATACACTCTATCATCTCAAAAATATGGCAATTTCTACCGTTATGATAGCCAAGGAGATGTGGAATTATGGCAAACACAGCAAATATATTTTAACGCAATCTCAATGCTTTGTTATTTGCGTATCCGAGAGCATCTTCATGGTAACCAAGGTTATGCATTACAGTTTACATCGCCTCTTAGTATTTGGCAGCAAACACACGATGATCAAGATCAAAAAGTTAAGCGGGAAGATTTACTTTATAAGCGGCTAAAAGCACATTTTAAAGATGTTGTTCCTGATCATCAATTTATCAAAGAGTTTGGGCGACGTCGTTTTTCTGCTTTCAAGCATATTGATTATGTTCTTTGGCAGGAGATTCCAAATTTAGATCTATTGAGTACAAGTGTACTTAATAACAAAATTATCACTACGCCTTTGATATATGAACAGCATATAGCTATTTATCATCAGCTTGATACCTGGAAAACGATTCAAGAAAGAATTGAAAATACTCATCACACTGTGGAGCTTTCTGTTTCTACTAGTGGTCAGAACGTTAAAGTTTATAATGATAAACGGATGGGTAAACGTAATGATATAAAATCATTGCTTTTATCATTTAGTGAAGATGGTAAAGAGTTGACACTAGCCAAGTTTAATGAAGCTTTGAACGCAAGTATTAATAAATCAGAGGGCGATATACGTTCCTATGAAGCTGGAGAGGGGGAATATATTGATTATGTGGTGGCAATCGCACATTTACGGATATGCCAATGGTTAAAGTATGAGCTAGGTTACAATTCTGGCTCTGGTAAAGCATCACTTCAGGTGGCATCGATAAAACGTTATTATCACAGCTTCGTTTCTGACTTTTTAATTTACATTTTAGAATACCAAATAAATTTGAATAATGCCATCGAAGAACAATTTGAAGAAATGTATGAGTACCTTATTTTAGAAAAATCAATGAAAGATCAGGAAAAGCAGGAAACAATCGCTGAGAAAAATGATAATAAAAAGCACGACACCTCTGGCTATTCTTTCGCGAGGTTAAAAACATTTCATCAGTATTTGGTCAACAAGCATGATGCACCAGTAGTAGCGTACTTGTATGAACATCAGAGAGACAGCGGGAAATTTTTAAAAACACGGACCATTAGTCCGCAGATGTTTGAATTAATGATGAAAATTGTGAAAAATTATCCACACATTTTAGGCATTTCAGGGAATGACATAGTTGCATTGCAATGGGTCTATCGACTCGCATTTAGACTAGGTTTGCGTATTGATGAAGTGACAGGCATCCGTCTCAATGATTTTGACTCTGCACAGCTTCGAAGTCATCTTAAAAATAATCGTTTATATTACGAAGCAAAGTCAGATCCTAAAGATACGACTTCAAATGAATCATCCAATTCAGATATTGAAAATCTGGTTTTAAAAATTCATTCCAACTCTCACCGTAATGTTAAAAACGAAAATGCAAATCGTCAGTTTGATTTATCCTATTTTTTAAATCCAAATGAATTTAAAGAGTTCTGTGATTTTTATAAAAAATATTTAGCTGCTTCTTTGAGCGAAGCGGAATTACAAGTACAGAATACATTACTCTTCACCTTTGAAAATCAACAATTATCAAAAATCACTAGGAGCTTGTTTAATCTGGTATTAGGGACAAGTGATCATTCATATACATTTCACGCATTTAGGCATAGTGCTGCATCACACTTAGCAATTTTATTGAAAGGCAGCCACCAGCTTATCTGTAGTTTTACTGACTATGACTCTAGGTTTGTAGGTAGGCTTAAAAAGCATATATTGCAAAATATCGATCATGCATCATTACATAGCGCAGATGTATGGCAACGTTTAGCACATCTAATGGGGCATGAAGACTTTAACGTGACCGCAAGTAGCTATATACATCATCTTAATATTTTAATTGCAGACATGTTTTATACAGCAAAACGTGAATATCAGCCTGAATTGATTGGTGCATTACTAAAAAATAGCAAAATTATTAATGCTCAATTTAAATCCTTAAAGATATCTGAGGATGAATCAGCTTTTAACATTCTTCAAAAATCTAAGTTTTTTTTAAAGGTTTTTGAAAAACATAATGATCCAAAGCAATTCTTAAAAAAAGATGAAATTGAAAAAAAACAAATGAGTTTTTTATATCCAAAAAGATTTCTAGAATCATATCAGGAATGGAAAGCAAATGACCGGATCATAAATCCTGAAGACCAGCTTGTTAACTTAATAAAGTCAATTAGTAGACAATTTTATATTTATAAAGATAAAGAAATAGCTAGAAGTGAGGAGCGTGATCTGCAAGAAATGGATTTAAATTGGGAGCGAATGATCAATTGGTCGTATTTATATGGAATATGCCATCCATTCATAATTGACAAAGAAATTACCCAAAAAGAAATTAAAAATTTTTATTATATTTTGGAAAATAAAATTTCATTGAAAAATGATCGATCAGTTTTAGTTTTTGAAGCAGTCTGTCAAAAAGATTTAAAATTGTACGATTCATTTGTAGAGTTTATTACCAAAATATATTCGGACGTAGAATCCTACTTAGATATAGAAAAATCAAGTTCAAGTGATTTTGATAAAAAAATAGGGACTGAAGTTAAAATAAAATATTATAAAATTAGTAATAAAAAAGCAGATTCAAAGCATCATCTGATACAAAAAATTGTACTACAAAGTATCTTTTTTAAGATGAAATGCCTTGGAGTACCTTCCCTGGGTCAAAAGAAAATGGTCTAAAATGTTTTACCGGAGAAGTAGGGGGCTACAGTTTTTTTATATTAAAAAAATATATAAAAAACATCGGTATATAACTTTAGGTAATTCATGTTTGATTATTTTTTCATTATTTATGTAAGGTTCCTCTTTTTTTTTGGTCAAAAAAAGGGACACTAAGCGCGAGGTGTGCACTCTGTGAGGTTGATTTTTGATAATTTTTTTCTTGAGAATAGCCTGGATAGGCTAGATGAGAGATTATCAAAAAAAATACTCAATAAACAAAAAGATTTTGTATGACTCGCAGGAGAAAATAAGATTAAATTTAATTGTATTTTTTTATTATTATTGTAAATTTATTCGGATATTATTTTTTAAATTTAATCTATAAAATATAAAATTATATATAAGGTAAATTTTATAGACTAGGGAGTTAGTATAAATTATTTACCCTATAAATTCATTTGTTTTATTATGTAAAATAGGGAAATTAGTTTTTATTTTTATAAATAAAAAAATTAATTTTGCTAGATTTATAATATTAAATACAGCATAGAAAAATGGGTTGTGTTTTTGGTTTGATTTTATAAGCTAATTTTAAATAGCCTAAGCAAATATATTTCAGAAAAATAGCCCAAGCCTTTGCTTTTTAAAACTGCTGTTTTACAAAGCAAAGGCTTGGGAGTCCACCAATATGATTATTTTTAGATTTTAATGAGATACCAAAAAATGGAGAAGATAAATTAATTAGCTTAGGTAAACCTTCTATAAGTATGCAGCATAGATTTTGAGCTAAACACGCATCCTTGTATGTAGGTAAAATACAGGGATTTTTCGGCTAAAATTTTGAAAAAATTAAGCCAGCATTCAATTTTAAAATATCACTAAAAAATGAATAAAAAATTCTAATTTGGTTTGACCAAAGAAAAAGATACCCATATGATAATTACGTTACAGCAAAATCTGTAATCGGGCGTGGAAACCTGAAAATTACTACAGAAGCATTAAAACCGCTTTAGCGGTTTTTTGTGCTTATTATGCTTAGTTTGCCATTATGGTAGGCCAGGCAGGGCAGTCTATGACTGGCCGTCTTCTGTAGTGCGGTATTTCCACCCCTGTTTGGTCTACCTCCATCTCGTGGAAAAGATGGTTGTAGATAGTCAACTCTAAACTACAGGTACTAAACATGAAGATTTTATTATCTAATCCCCCCATTTCTCTTAGGTCTCTTTTGTTAGCGCTGACTGGATATTGACGGTCATTTAATTCACAGCTTTAACCAAATCGAACTATATACATTTTCAAATTTCGTACTTGAGCGAAAGTAGGAAAGTGTTGCCTGGAGAAAATAAGAAATGGGTTCTACACGACTATTGACCAATATTATTCAGCGTAAAGTCATGTTGCCAGAAGAAATGTCACCTTCAATGCAGCGTGACAATTTTGAAGTGGCACTGACTGATTTTGAAAAGCATCCAATCATCAAATGTTTATTTAAAGCGGATAACCAGCGTTCTACGGAATGTTGGAGCGTGCAAGAAATTGCAAACTTTATTGAGGATTGCACAGAAGATCAAAACATCAATTTATGCATTTTGTATTGGAAAGATATACACGGCAATATTTACATTATTGATGGGGCACATCGTCTTTCCTGTATTTATGCATGGATCAATAGATATTTTGCGGATGAGCAAGTCCCTCAAGCACCTAATTTCAATGATCAACAAAAACAAGATATTCGTTACCTCCGCAATTATTTAGGAGATCTTGCTGATTTTCAAAAAATTTGTACTGATGCCGAATTTGCAGAAAAAAAATCGAAATTAGGCGATATTAAAATCAGTTTCCGGCAGGTACTGGGGACTCCAGAAGATGCGCGACGGGTATTTCAATCGATTAACTCAGATACTAAACGTCTAGATAAATATGAGGAATATCATCTAAGAAGTCGCGGGAGTGACGCCTATTATGCGATCTATGCCTGTTGTTATATCAATGACAATAAATCTAACTTGGAAGAGCTCCAATATACACGTTTAAATGAGCTGATTGAGTTAGGGGAGAGGATCCATCAGCTCCTTTTTTCGACCATTTTATTAGACAATGAAATGAGTCATGGCAAAAAAATTGGCTTGGTCAATGAGTTGATGAATATCATTGCTGGTGATCAGATTCATAATATTATGAGTCTGAATCAGGGGGAACGCGTTGAAAACCTGATGTCGCATCTGTTGACCATTCTTTGCAGAATAGCGACGCCTGTAAAAAATACTGGGGTTCCGAGTTTGGGCTTTCATCCATACTTATATTTTTATAAGGACCAGCGTTTTCAGATTACTTCTTTTCTTGCATGGTTTTCAATTGTGTATGAAATTCATGAAAGCCTCATGCAGATTCATCATCGAACGATTAGTTTCAAAGACTTCACCCGGGTACGCCGTAGTATTGAGTTCTTGATTGCTAATTTCCCCGTGGCGACCACTGAAACGGTCGGCAAGTTCGGCAGTGGTATCAAGGGCTATGATCGGCTACAAATTGTCTATAAAGCCTTTATTTGCTTAAGCTTGGAAATGGAAGTTGATTTTGATGATGAGGAATGCCTGAATACCTTTATTCTGTCCATGTCTAAGGCCTTCAAGTACATAAACTTTAACGAGTTTTATGTCGAAAGATTTTTGGGTGGTTATGATGATGCAGTCGTCAAGCATGTGGTGGGATATGTGGAGTCGATTAGTCCAATTTCTCGGTCAAAGCCCAAGGCCTTTTCGGCATTAACCAAGAGTCTGCTTAAGCACAATTTTCTGGTGGGTAATCATAACTTTTGCCTCATTTGTGATGGATTGATCTATCTTGATTCTACTGAATCGGATCATCGGATTGCCAAAGCCGTAGGTGGGCAAGGTGTTCTAGAGAATGGTCTGCTGGTTCATCCCATCTGTAATAGAATGAAATCAGATCTGAGTCTGGAAGAGATTAGAGCGGATTTGTTTGGTGAATTACTGTATTAATCAACAGAGCGATGAGCTCATTTTTGCAGATGTATCAATGATTAATCACATGATTTAACTTTTGATACATTCAGCCAATGTGGTTATTTTTAATTCAGTCCAGAATCACAACCAGAAACTAGCAGTAGTTTCTGAATGACCGTCAAGGTCCTTAGTTTCGCCCATAGATTCCCTCTGTGGGCTTTTTTTTGATCAAAAATTGTATAGATGCTCTAAAATAAACCTTTTAGCATTTCATAAGCAATTAGGATTAAGGCTGAGACCATCAGCACAACAAAAATGAGTTCCACTCTAGTTAACATATTAATTCCTTTTACTTTTCACTTAATTTATATAGCAGTTAAGTCGCAGCATCAATGACATAACATGACATGGAAAATAATTAAAAAGACAGAATTTGGATTTTTATCAGATCTACTGTTTGCATGCTTCAACAGTAGCTTTGAATGTTTCACTTAAACTTTAAACTTTTTTTAAAATTGAATATTTTTACATCTAGGTTCTAAACTTTGATAGAATTAATTAAAACTTTAGATTTCAAGTGTAAACAATGAGAAGCGCTAATATTCGACGTGATGGCTACTTAAAATTTCTGAATACATGGCAAAACCGTGATGTCATTAAAGTGCTTTCGGGTGTACGTCGCTCTGGAAAATCTACCTTGCTGGCGATGTTTCAACAAGACCTAAAAGCACAGGGGGTACAAGCCGAAAACATCATTGTCATCAACTTTGAATTTATGGAATTTGAAGAACTCACCGATTACCGTAAACTACATGATTATGTATTGTCAAAAGTTGATGAAAGCAAGAAAAACTATGTTTTTTTAGATGAAATACAACATGTTACCAATTTTGAAAAAGTAGTCGACTCTTTATATGTTCGGGATTATATCGATTTATATATTACAGGTTCAAATGCATTCTTTCTGAGTGGAGAACTTGCGACTTTACTCACAGGACGCTATATCGAGCAACATGTTTTACCCTTGTCATTCCAAGAGTTTAAACAGTGGCATATTGAAAATAATCCGATCATCCAACAATTATCCAATCGTGATTTGTATGCTATGTACACGCGAAGTAGTTTCCCCTATACGCTTGCCATGACCAGCCAGCAGGAAACCTATGATTACTTGCAAGCAGTCTATGCCAGTGTAATGTTTAAAGATGTTATTCCCCGTTTAAATACTGCCGATATTAACTCTCTCGAGCGTGTCGCAAGATATTTGGCAAGCGTGACAGGCTCATCCATTTCCATCAATAAAATTAAAAATACCTTTGTTTCAAGGGCACTGTTGCAAATAGGGATCTGAGTCGATGATTTTCCCTTCAAAAAAGCTTAGAGACCGAAAACTCTATTTACTAGCCAAACTTCTCCTAGAATATTACCGTTATAAAATAATGAAGCTTGTCCTTTGCGTAGAGCACGCATAACCTCAATACCTTTAATTGTGGCATAAGCCGTTTTCATAGACTTGAATCCCAACGTAGCCTTGATGATCCGTTTGAGCTTGCCATGATCACATTCAATCACGTTATTCTTGTATTTAATCTGTCGATGCTCCAGGTCTTCAGGACACTTTCCTTCCTGTTTTAGTCGCGACAAAGCACGGCCATAGGTATGAGCCTTATCAGTGTTTATGACTCGTGGAATCTGCCATTTTTTGACATGATTCAAAATCTTACCAAGAAAACAATAAGCTGAATGGGTATTTCGTCTAGCAGAAAGATAGAAATCAAGAGTATGGCCACGTTGGTCAACTGCACGGTATAGATATGCCCATTTGCCATTCACTTTTACGTAAGTTTCATCCAGATGCCATAAATGTCGATCTGTAGGATTACGCCAATACCAACGTAAACGTTTTTCCATTTCTGGAGCATAACGCTGAACCCAGCGATAAATTGTGGTGTGATCAACATTCACTCCACGTTCAGCGAGCATTTCCTGAAGTTCACGATAGCTGATGCCATATTTACAATACCAACGAACAGCCCAAAGAATGATTTCACCTTGAAAGTGCCGACCGTGGAAGGGATTCATCTGCTGTATCTCGAAATAAATAAGATATTTAGCTTATCATGTCAGCCTATTTGCAACAGTGCCG
>NZ_SMTB01000073.1:0-14306 GCF_006864105.1 Acinetobacter sp. RF14B
CGCACTGGCTGCCCCACGTACACTTGCGAATATGCGCCCACTGGCAATTCTGGGTGATAACATCACCACGGATCATCTGTCACCATCGAATGCCATCATGCTGGATTCGGCAGCGGGTGAATACCTGCACAAAATGGGGGTACCTGAAGAAGACTTCAACTCTTATGCAACACACCGTGGTGACCATTTGACGGCGCAGCGTGCAACCTTTGCCAATCCGAAACTGTTTAATGAAATGGTGGTGCGTTCTGACGGCAGCATCAAACAGGGTTCAAAGGCACGGGTGGAGCCGGAAGGTGAGGTGATGCGGATGTGGGAAGCGATTGAAACCTATATGAACCGCAAACAGCCGCTGATCATTATTGCCGGCAAGGACTATGGTCAGGGCTCAAGCCGTGACTGGGCGGCCAAAGGGGTGCGTCTTGCCGGGGTAGAAGTGATTGTAGCAGAAGGGTTTGAGCGTATTCACCGTACCAATCTGGTCGGTATGGGGGTGTTGCCGCTGGAGTTTAAACCGGGCACGGATCGTAAAACCCTGAAGCTGGACGGGACGGAGCTGTATAGCGTGATGGGGAATATTGCGCCGCGTTCTGACCTGACTTTGGTGATTGAGCGTTCCACTGAAGATGGCAAGAATCAGATTGTTGAAGTCCCGGTGACCTGTCGTCTGGATACTGAGGAAGAGGTGTCTGTCTATGAAGCTGGTGGGGTATTGCAGCGCTTTGCACAGGATTTTCTGGAAGGCAATGTGGCGTAAGACTTTAAGCTTAAAGTAATTGTTATTATTGTAAAAAGACCCTGCTGTTAAGTGGGGTTTTTTTATTTGCCCATATATCAGAGATTTGGGTAAATTAGTGAAGACACCTTTGCATCAATGTGTACACAAGCTGGTTTAATTCCAAATGGCTCAATAAGTGCTAAAACGGATTGCGTTTTTATGTAGAGTTTCTGATTTTTGAAGGCATTTTAATAAATGTGTTTCACAGATCAGCAGTAAAGTGCAACTATGCGACTAGGTCCCTAGAATTCTACTTCGCCCTCAATCAATCTTTGGCCATGTATGTTGTAAATGGTGTCAAAGTAAACCCGTTTCCGCTCATGAACAACTTTGGTTACTGTAGCGATGACATCAATACCATTACTTTCATAAACTGGTTTTAAAAATCGCAAATTGAGAGCCTTTTTCGGGGGCTATAGTGCGGTTTAAGGTATCAGATCAATCTATATGAAAGTCATCTATCTAAGCCAGTTTCATATTTAATCCTTAAAAATGGCTACAGGACGCTTTGCAGCATCCTGTAAATACGGATTAGAATGAGCCGAAAAGCGTACCCAAAGTAATCGCTACAACAAGCGATACCAGTGGAATGGCAACCGTACACATGGCCACATTGCCATAAGATTGTTTGTGCGTCATGCCACAGATAGACAGTAATGTGATAACCGCACCTGAGTGAGGCAGGGTATCTAAACTGCCTGCCGCCAATGCCGCAATACGGTGTAATAATTCAGGGTTGATACCAGCAGCAGTCGCCATAGCCAAGTAATCGGCACCCAAAGTCGATAAGGCAATCGACATACCGCCAGAAGAAGAACCAGTAATGCCTGCCAAAATATTCATGGCGATGGCTTCTGAAATCAATGGATTACTTGATACATTTAGCACCATATCGCGGATAATCACGAAGCCCGCCAATGATGCAATGACTGCACCATAGCCCACTTCAGAAGCTGTGTTGAAAATTGGCAACATCGAACCCAACGCACCTTTGTTTACAGTTTCTTTTAAGTTATTCCATTTGCCCAAACGTAATAAAATCAAGCTTAAACATGCCGCCATCAAGGCAATCACCAATGCCCACAAACCTGTTTGTTTGCTTGGATCTAAGTTTGGATAGAGTTCTTTGAATGAACTGAAGTCCATGCTGGGAAAAAGAATATAGGTAAACAGAGCATTTACACCAATGACCAACAGCAATGGTAAAAATGCCAAAAATACTGGCATTTCACCTTGAGAACTCAAACCGTCTTCTAAGTTTTCTGCTTCTTGGGTATCAATACCGTATCCTTCGCCATTTCTATAAGCTTTACTGGCGCGGCTTTGTAACCAGATGCAGCCCAAACCAAACATGATCAAACCGGAAATGGCGCCAATACCCGGGGCAGCAAATACATTGGTACCAAAAAAAGGAATCGGAATCGCATTTTGAATGGAAGGCGAACCTGGTAGAGCGGTCATGGTAAAGGTAAATGAGCCTAAAGCGATGGCACCTGGAATTAAGTGCTTTGGAATGTTTGCCGCTTGAAACATGGACTTGGCAATGGGGTAAATAGCAAAAGCCACCACAAACAGTGATACCCCACCGTAAGTCAATACACCACACGCCAATACCACGGTCAAAATAGCTCGGTTATGCCCTAATTTCTTCATGATCCAGTTTGAAATACTGGATGCAGCACCCGAATCAACCATTAACTGGCCAAATAAGGCACCCAATAAAAAAATAGGAAAGAATTTTAAAATATAGCCGCCCAAAGCAGACATAAAGGTTTCTGTGTACTGTGGCATCATATATAGCATGTCGCCAGAAAGAAAAATGGCAATCGCTGCCATAATTGGTGCCAAAATCAGTACTGAAATACCTCGATAGGCAAAAAACATCAGTAATGCCAATGAGATGAGGATTGCTAAAGTGCCCATTATTTCTCCCTGTTGTTATTTTATCGTTATCCATAACGTTTTTCTAAAAGGCCTAGGATCATGGTTTCCTTATTGAGCTGATACCCTTTTGACGCTAAGCCAGTTTCACCTTAGCATAATGATTTTAAATTAATCAATTGAGTTTATTAAAACTAACCACTGTTGTTATACACGTTTCATTTTCTGAGTTATGCGTCAATTAAAAATAATGCCGTTACACGGACTAAAATAAATAATGCGATGAGCCAAGAAATATTAGTTCCACCGTATTATTGTAACTCTTGATTTATATTTTGATGGAAACCTGTGCGCTTTTTATTTCTTGAGTTTTCTTTACAACAAAAAAAATTATATAAATGGGGTTCAACTAAGCCGAATACTGTAGCTATACCAAGCTAGAACCATTAGCTGATATTTTCTCCCCACCAATAGACAACAAAAAAAATGAAACCATAGAGATACATTTGATGTTAAGCAAGCATCATATATTGAAGACTAAAGCACTCCAATTGATTGCACTAAACTATTTGGTTTGCTTAATTTAACTACTGGAATCTATCACTTGGAGTTGAGTAAAAAATCATTGATGAAAATGCCCATCAAAATGAACTGCTACCACTGTAGTTTTGGCGGGAGTATGGGTTCAGCCTCGAGGGGGATGAGTATTGTCCTAAGTGTGATGGCGGATCAGTACAATACAGTAATGGCATTATACGGTATAGATACTTTACGCATAATGGCGCAGTTATTACTTTACTTGTGGTCACAGGTTTTAACCCATAAACAATCAATTCTATAAAGATATTTTTGCCATTACGATCATTAAAACCATTGCTGTATTTGTAGTGATTGCTGGCTTTACTTGGTTGGGGTCTTGTTTAAAAATTTAGAATGAAAAAATCAGACAATGGAGGATATGATGAGTCAACTGTTAAAAGATAAAGTTGCATTTATTACAGGTTCAGCCAGTGGCATTGGGCATGAAATTGCAAAGAAATTTGCCAAGGAGGGGGCTAAAGTTGTTATTTCTGACATGAATGCAGAAAAGTGCACTGAAGCTGTGATTGCACTTCAAAAAGAAGGCTTTGACGCGTTGTCTGCGCCTTGTGATGTCACAGATGAAGAGGCATATAGAGCCGCCATTGAACTGACTCAAAAAACTTATGGCCGTCTGGATATTTTAATTAATAATGCAGGTTTTCAACATATTGCCATGATTGAAGACTTTCCAACGGCAGTATATCAAAAGCTAATAAATGTCATGTTGGTGGGTTCGTTTATTGGTATCAAGTATGCATTTCCAATCATGAAAGCCCAGCAGTTTGGCCGTGTTATTAATATGGCTTCGATTAATAGTTTAATTGGATTTGCAGGTAAGGCGGGCTATAACAGTGCTAAACATGGTGTGATTGGTTTGACCAAAGTCGCAGCTTTAGAGTGCGCCGGTGACGGCATTACAGTAAATGCTTTATGTCCCGGTTATGTTGATACGCCATTGGTACGTGGTCAAATTCATGATTTGGCTAAAACACGTAATGTCAGCGAACAAAGTGCATTAGAAGATGTGATTTTGGCGATGGTCCCACAAAAACGCTTACTGAGTGTGGAAGAAATTGCAGATTATGCAATTTTTCTTGCCAGTGATAAGGCGGGCGGTGTGACAGGACAAGCTGTGGTAATAGACGGTGGTTATACTGCCCAATAAGGTTAAGTTATATTTATTTTAACCGCGGATTCAAATTCCAAGTGCAGCCCATGTGTAGTGAGTCGAAAAAGTTAGGTATATTCGCAGAATCATGAGAGCACATGCGAAAGTCAAATCTAACGCAATCTTCATTTTATGAAATATCAGAAATTAATCGAGCGTATTAGTTCAAATTATCTGCATAAATATGATGTGTTTTATAATCAGGGATTAAGAATCATGGTTTAAATAATTGGAATAGAGCAATCTAATGACTGCCGCAAAAGTTTTTATAACAGGTTGTAGTCAAGCTATCTTCAACTTAGAAAGTGTACCTTGAAGGAAAATAGTTGAATTTTTTCTTTTTGGTAACAAATTAATGTTATGTAAAAAATAGTCACTGTAGCTTGCTTAAAGTTCTGGCATCCATACTCTCTAACTTTTTATAAAAAGAGAGGAGGAGCCAGCACAAGACCACAAAGCGCTTCAGCTTGAATGGAAATTGCAACCATTAAAAGAGCTCGCTCAACCTTTATAAACCCAGCATAATTTTTCTGAAATCATTTCTTGCAAAAATGACATCATTTTTATTAGAAATAACCAATAGACAGCCCTTACATTTTGGATATACACTAAGTTCACCATTTCTAAAACCTATGGAGAGCAAAGATGGTTACAGCTGGTCAAAAACCCGGAACAGGCTTCTATTTTTGTGTCAAATGCGGCCACCGCACCTACTTAGAAATTGGTACTGATCGTTTACCCCCGTGTACCAAATGCCTTGGCAATCAATTCAACAATAAGAATGCCTAAGCAGCATAAATAAAACAGTTACTCCCTGTTTTAAAAAAAGCCCTATTACTCCATAGGGCTTTTTTGTTACTTTAAATCTAGAACTTTATAAAAAGCATCAAGCACTAGATGGGCATATATAGAGAAACAGTATTAGGTTTATGCCTTGGCTTAGCCTACAGCCTGCGGTTTGCGCCTATTTGTTTCCTTGTTGCTGATGAGTATTGCTGTTCTCATAGGGTGGTTTGAACTATGAGAAGTTTTAAGGGTTTGGCAATACTATTCGTGGGTATCGCTTGGCATATTGCTATCTTCTGTGAAATCGCAACTTACTATATGTCATGGGGCGATAATGTCTTAGACACCATAGCGACCCCGGCAGAAAGGCTCGCGGGCACACTCACCAGTATGGTTGTCAGTAATGAAGCAATGTCACAGTTTGCCAGTTGGGCTAAGGCGATTATTGTAGGGAGTGGTACGGCAGGAACCGTATAAATGAGTACATTCAATGCGCGTGGCCTGTCGACTGTAACCCTAGGGAGTTCAATCGTGTGCTGTCTAACAAGGAGGAATAGATCGACTTATTGTCCGTCTTGTCATTTTGAGTGCCAGTATTGAGTGTCCTTCTGGTTGTGAAGGTGATGCTATGGGGCGTGCATTGGCTATAACAGAAGAAACAGGAAGATATAGATTGTTCTGTGATACGAATCTAATTTTCATTAATTTGACAGTAAATTTTATAAAAACCTCTCATACCACTTAAAAAGCCAAGACGAATTTCTCAATCAGGAAAAATCTATTTTTTAAACTATTCTTCTCATAATTAGCCGTCTTTTTTATTCAATTTCAAAAAACTATCATCTTTTATGGAAATGATTGATTTTTGCGCATTATCAGTTTAATTTTATAAACACATACTTTTTGTATGGTTTTTTGAAGGTTGAAAATTCTAAAAAAACATGGGGGAACTAAAAATGATAAAATTTATTGTAGATGAAAAACCGATAGCCCAAGACATACACCTAATACACAATGCAACGCTCGGTTGTGAGGATTTACCTGCATTTGACGATCAAGTTGTGCTGGGGTATTTCGCCAATTATGCACTGGCTTATCAGCGCGCAAGAATGAATTGGCCGACTGAAAAAGTAGAAGGTTGTAGCAAATGCTGTGCTATATAAGACCGGTGTAAAACTTAAAAAAATTAACTACTGAAAAAACTCCACCCCTAAGGCGGGGTTTTTCAACATCTGCTCATGCTTAAACTACTTAATTCTTATCTAGATGCTGAATTATATTGATTTTTATATATTTAATTTCACCTCGACTCTCAGAATGTCTGACTACACCAAAGCTATGATTAAGGCGAGAAATAGAATTTGAAAATTGATCGAAAAATCCCCATATAAACGATAAGACTTATAGTGTTAGGAACGGCTCAATTGCAACATTATCTCGATCTGAATCATGATTCAGGCGTGGCCAATTATGAGATTGGTAGAGAGTTTATTCGGGTTCAATTTAAGAAAAGCTCAAAAGTTTATACCTATAGCTATAGCAGCGCAGGCTATCAGCATGTCGAAAATATGAAGCAGCTGGCTCAATATGGCGATGGCTTGAATGCCTATATCAATCATCATACTCGTCATCTGTTTGTGCATTAAATCTGTTCGGATTGTGGTGATCAAACGGATTAATCAAAAACTTTTATAAGCCTTTAATAATGGGCTGGATGGGCGACAGGTGGATTCGGCCTGACATTATTAAATCAGAGGCTGACTAGAGCTGAGTTATCTTTACAGTCCATCAGTAGAATTTAATCCAAGTACAATAATAGGCCATGCTTTTAACATGGCTACTGTAAAAACTCACGTATAAAAATACCGTGAAAACTGGTTTTTCCAGAAGGAAATAGCATCAAATAAGGGAGAGGGGAAATATTTTTCGATTCATAGATGTCTAAAGAAATAAATTTTCAAAAATCCAGAAAATTAAAAAAACATAGGAAATTAATCCCGTCGGGTTTTATCTATTATATCTCTCAAGGGTGTGATGGGATCGAAAAGAGTAGCATGCTGTGAGCGGCGCAAAACGCGAGTGCAGTACGTACCCAAAAGGTCTCGATTCGGCTTAGGACGCTATAGATCAAAAGTTTATAGGCTATAAGATCATTTCTTACAAAGAGTGATAGTTGAAGTAAACCATTCAGAGTTTTCCCAACACCCTAAAGAACTCTAAAAGAATAACCAGAGAAGAACTAAAATAAATCAGCTGTTGATTATCCTTCCAGACTTACAGCATATACACATAAGCGTTCATTTCTTCTGCATCAATCTGCTATTTTAGCCTCAGACGCTTTGATACAGCTCATCTAAATCCCGCTGTATGAGTAGCGCTTTATAGGGTATAGATTTATTAAATGGAGTTTTTAATGAGCTTATTTTGAGACTCTTGATTACTTTAGAACCCACAGAGAGGAAGCTTTTATATAGATTAGCCCATACAAGCTATGAGTCAAAGACCGAAATTATAAAAATAAGTGTAAAAATATCAAAGGATTTGAACTAACTAATCAGTTTAAGCCGGCACTGATCTTGGGTGCATTGGTGGGTCTTGGATGATTATTGCCAGATGGATTTCGGGCAATAGCGCTGTGAAAACTAAACAATATGAACGCGTAGTTTCGTTGAAAGGGCTTTCAGAGGGTGAAGTCAAAGCAGATGTAGCCATGTGGCCGATTCGTTAGTGTGGCAGAAAAGTTTGCTGCCGATTCAGAAAGCAGTCTAGGGAAAATCAAGTTGGCCAATCAGGGGCTGCTTAGTATTGAAGATCGGGACAGCAATACGCCCTATCTGAAGAAAGTCCGGGTGGTATCAACAGTTGAATATTATCTGGCAGAGTAGCCGGTACTTTAGGCGGCTGGATTGACAGGCGGAAGACGGCTTGTTATTTTGCCGGTTTTCACCTGATTCTTCACTTGCACATGCCAATTAACGACGACTTTGTCTATGCTCCACCGCAAGACGCGCTACAGATTCTTTATGAAGATGAAGATCTGGTGGTGATTGAAAAGCCGGCCGGATTATTGTCGGTTCCGGGACGTTTGCCCGAGCATCAGGATAGTGCCTATTTACGCATACTTGACCAGTATCCACAGGCAAAAATTACTCACCGTCTGGATATGGCAACGTCAGGTATTTTAATGTTCGCCAAACATCGTGCGGCCGAGGTTGCAGTCAGTAAAATGTTTCAGGCAAGAACGGTCTCCAAACGGTACGTGGCCTTGGTGCAAGGCCAGCTCAAAGGCGAAGGTTGTGTAGATGTGCCCTTAATTACAGACTGGGAAAACCGCCCACGTCAGATGGTGCACTATGAGCTGGGGAAGGCAGCCCAGACCTTATATCAGTCGCTTGAATATTCTGCGGAACAAGATATTAGCCGGATTTTACTGACACCGATTACAGGTCGCTCACATCAGCTCAGAGTGCATATGCTACATATTGGCCATCCGATTACCGGAGATAAACTTTATCATCCGAAACCACAGCGCAGTCCTTTAAAGCGGATGGCACTGCATGCCAGTCAGCTGATGTTCGAGCAGCCTTTAAGTGGAATTAAGGTTGATATTCATGCCCAAGTTCCATTCTAGCCGATTTAAATACATTTGCTTTGAATATCAGTCTTTCCCCTTTTTTTGCTGGATTTCAATAGCTGCGTATTTGCTGAATATAGGGTTGGGGCTATCGGGTTTCTCAGGATTGAATGTGGCTGACTTTATGCAAAGCTTTATGTATAAAAATCATATGTTTGTTTTTGTTTAAGAGCGCATGTTTTTTTGTAGGAAACTCGATAATGGTTTGAAAATCAGTTAATCTAGCAGCACAATAAAACACCATCAGAATAAGGACAGGTTTATGTCACGCGATTACAAAAAATTCCCCGATGATGAAAATGGCAATGTGTTGTGGCAAATGCACCAAGATGGCGATGATCTGGATGAAGCGCATGAAATTGAATTTTCAATCGTCTTTAGTGATGAAGATCAGGCCGATCGCTGTGCGCTGCATTTATTAAAAGAAGAACAGAAAATCAGCCTGTTTCAAGATGAAGAAAGTGACACCTTGGAATGGGTCATTACCATTTATATTTATATGGAACCGGCCTATGAGGATATTGTCGATCTGGAACAATGGTTTAGTAAAATTGCTTCCGAGTTTCAGGGCGAATATGATGGCTGGGGCTGTATGGCCTATGTATATGATGACGATCTGGATGAGGATGAGAATAACTCGCCGCTCAACAGTTAGTCTTTTGTAGAATGATCCAATAAAAAACCCGGTATTGCCGGGTTTTTTATTGGCTTTATTTTTGTTCCTTACCTGAGAGGAGTTGAAAAATGTGCCTCAGCGTCAATCTGGAGGAACGTTTGGCAGATTCTGGATACAGAGCAATAATATATATACCCGGATGGCTTGGATAAAATATAAAGCTGATTGAGATGAGCGATGGCATGGTCAGGATCAGGAAGATCCTTTCCTTATAATAAATATAAATAAAAAGGCTGAGCCGAAATGAGTTATACCGTCAAAATGTATCGTGTATTTAGTGCGCCGCCCGAACGGGTATATCGCGCTTTTGTCGATCCCGGTGCAATGGCGAAGTGGCTGGCGCCGCATGGGTTTATTGCCGCAGTCGAGTATGCTGAGATCAGGCCGGGCGGGCGTTATCGAATTACTTTTACCAACTTTTCGACCGGTACTCAGCATTATTTTTATGGCATGTATCATGAGGTTATTCCCAATCAGCTACTGCGTTATAGCGATCAGTTTTCTACACCGGAATCGGAAGGAGAAATTGAAGTAACGGTCATCTTTGAAAAAGTCTCTGTTGGCACTGGTCTGCATATTATTCAGGTCGGCTATCCGGATCTGGTGCCTCCGGCGGTGAGTCATCTCTGCTGGCAGGAATCGTTACAACTTTTATCTTGGCTGGTAAATCCGCATATTTCAGATATTTGAGTTTCTCGTCGAGACAGAAAGGCTTCTGTTGCCGAGCCATGAGTTTATGGGTCAAAGATGCTATACTGTTTCTTTATTTTTGATTTTTCTATATTTTTTATTTCGTTGAGGTCACTATGGCTCTACCAAACTGTCCGAAATGTCAATCTGAATATACTTATGAAGATGGCGACCTGCTGATTTGTCCTGAATGTGCATATGAATGGAAAGAGGGAGAAGTGAGCGAGGAAGAGGTTAGCATTAAAGACGCATATGGAAATGTCCTGAATGATGGTGATACGGTTACAGTTATTAAGGATCTAAAACTTAAGGGTTCTTCTTCCGTCGTTAAAGTAGGGACTAAGGTGAAGAACATCCGTCTTTTGCCTGATGCCAGTGATGGGCATGATCTTGATTGTAAAATTGAGGGCATGGGCGCAATCAAACTGAAATCGGAATATGTAAAGAAAGCATAAAGGCTGGCTTTAGCATTTAATATTTGGCTGTAGATCGAGATCTGGCGGGATCTTTGCTCTACAGCTTTTTTATATGGAGCTTTTAATCTCGTTCTTTACGGTTTAGCGAGAAAACAGAAAAGACTTTTATAATTTTAGGTCTATCATAATTTTAAAAATCGCAGTTTACAGATAAGCTCAAAACTAGAACTTCTCATTAAAACTGCTCTCTACTTAGAGAATTCTGACCTTTTTACAGCGCGCAGATCGGGCCATATCTCAGCTTGAGTTTTGTGGTCATGACTGGACGGCATTTTTTACATCAAGATTCA
Source organism: Acinetobacter sp. RF14B (assembly GCF_006864105.1). NCBI lineage: Bacteria > Pseudomonadati > Pseudomonadota > Gammaproteobacteria > Moraxellales > Moraxellaceae > Acinetobacter > Acinetobacter sp. RF14B. The sequence goes on from NZ_SMTB01000073.1 coordinate 10,962, forward strand.
GGCAGGGCAGGCGACAATTCAGTCCCCTTAGGGTGTCGTTTTTTGCTAGCAAGATGCTTATTCATATGGAAAGCGGCTTGTGGCTGAGGGATTAAAATAAGCTGCGAAAATAGTAGCAATAGCCTTAAATATGAGGAAGCTGATCAAAAGTTGGTATTAGCCTGAAGACACTGGATAAAAAGTTCATATGAGGTGTTTTGAGTTGAGCAGTACAGACCAAGCATACGATTGATGTCAAATCCTTCTCTATTTAATAAAACAATACTATCCAGAACAATAGTAGCGATTAAAAAAAGCCTGAATGACTCAGGCTTTAATTTTTGATCTTAGAAACGCTTTGGAATTCTCTGACCATTCGGGACCGGGATGTCAGCATTTTTTAATACGCCAAATAACCAGGTTTCAGCATGCTGTACCGCTGTTTTCAGCTGGTCGCCTATTGCCAGGCGTCCGGCTATAAAACTGGCCAGAGAGCAGCCCGAGCCATGATATTCGCCTGCCAGGCGCGGGCAGCGGGTTTCATTTACCAGTTCGCCCTGAATGTACAAGCTATTTTGAATATATTCTGGAGTATCTTCATGACCGCCTTTGACCAGAACCGCCTGTGCGCCCATTTCAAACAGCTTTTTAGCCGCACGTTCTAAATTCTGCTCACCAGTCAGGGCACGTAACTCAACGGTATTTGGTGTTAAAACTGTAGCCAGTGGAATGAGTTGGGCAAATGCTTGGACCAGAGTCTCCTGATTGCCCAGAGAGCCGCCACTATTGGCGACCAGAACCGGATCGAGCACATAGAGATAATCAGGATGCGCCATTAAAAACTCGGCCAATGCGGCAATATTGTCGGTGGTTCCCAGCATACCGGATTTCACACAGCGTATGGGCAGATCATTCACGACTGCATTGGCCTGAGCCAGAAGTAAGTCCCTTGAGGTAGCTTCGAAGCCAAATACCTGCTGCGAGTTTTGAATGGTAAGTGCAGTACAGGCAATTGCAGCATGAGCACCACTTTGACCGATGGCTTCAATATCTGCTTGAAGACCTGCTCCACCAGATGGATCTAAACCTGAAAAGCAAAGTACCGTAGGGCGCAAAATGATGTCCTTTTATTCATGAAAAATTATCCTAGTATAGGCAAATTTGGCTAAACTCTCGATATGAATTTATATAGGTTTTTATGGGGAAAGTGATGATACGAAATATTTTGATTGATCTGGATGGGACTTTAACTGATCCAAAAGTTGGAATTACCGCTTCTGCCCGTTATGGTCTGGAGAAAGTCGGCCATCCGATTGGCGATGAAATCAATATTGACTGGATTATCGGTCCACCCTTGAAAGCCTCTCTGGCCAAAATTTTAAATATTGAAGTAAATGATGTTCTGGCTGAACAAGCCCTAATGGGTTATCGCGAGCGTTTCGTAGTCAAAGGTCTGTATGAAAACCATGTGTTTGATGGGGTGGCAGACACGCTGGCTGAGCTGAAACGCCGTGGTTATTGTTTATTTGTGGCAACAGCGAAACCCACTGTTTATGCTCAACAGATTTTGGAGCACTTTGAACTGGCTGAATACTTTATTGAAATTTATGGCAGTGAGCTCAATGGCGATAGAACCGATAAAGCAGAACTGATCCAGTATATTCTTGAGCAACAACAGTTGCAGGCCAATCAGTGCATGATGGTCGGTGATCGTGAGTACGATATTTTGGGGGCACGTCAGAATGGGATCGAATCGATTGCTGTGAATTATGGCTATGGTAGTGAAGAAGAATTAAAGCTCGCTCTACCAAAATATCAGATAGAAAAATTTAGTGATTTGTTAAATTATTTTAAATAGATTTTAAAATATTTGAATTAATTTTTCTTTTTTAAAAATATATAGTCAGTCATAAGTAATGGCTATATATTAATCTTTTAGTTGATATAATGTACAATCAATATATATACGTAAAATATAATTTATTTAAGTATAAGATATAAATAACAAAAATTGTGTTTAATTTATATTAATTCAAGCTATTTATTGTTTTGTATTGTAATAAATATAACTCTTTTAACAAAAATACAACAAAATATGTTTAATATTAGATTTATCAATATGTTGTATATACATTACTTTATTTTCATATGAATAATCACCTATAAAATATAGGGGATTTTATTTTTTTATTGTTTTAAATCAATTATTTATATTTATTTTTTTATCCCAATCTTCTCTCAATTTTTTTATTAAAGACAGGAATAAATATAGGACTTATTCTTGTAATTCTATATTCTTGATTTTGGTGCTATGTAACTTTTGTTGGTTTTTAGAAATTAATACGCTGTATTTAAATTAAGGACTTCAAATGGTAAATATAGACATAATCTCGCCTGAAAACGGCAAACTCATTCAAAGCCTAAATACGAATGTTGTGAAGCTTACACAAAATTCTATTGTTAAGATAAATCTAAATACTGAGGAAGTAGCTACAATTACCCGTCAAGGTAATGCGGCAGTTATTACACTTAAAAATGGTGAAAAAATAACGCTGGAAAATTACTTCGATTTCCCGGCTGAATCTAATAAAATTATTTTTGAAAATGATGGTGAATTGTATTGGGCGCAGTTTACTGATGCCTCCGGTGCCATTTTAGACACGATTAATTACATTCCTTTGGAGCAGCTCGCCATTGAGGAGTCGGTAGCTGGACTTGCTATTTCACCATGGCTTATTGGGGCAGGCCTTGCTGCAGGTTTAGGCGGGGCGATTGCAGCGGTACAAGGTGATTCGAATAGTAGAGGGGACTCTGACTCGGACAGCGACTCTGATTCAGACAGCGACTCTGATTCAGACAGCGATTCGGACTCAGACAGCGATGTAGATACCGAAGCACCTGAAGTGCCGACAAATGTCGTTCTGAATGAAGATGGTACGGAAGTGACAGGTAAAGGTGAACCAGGTTCAGAAATTGTAGTGACTGACAAAGATGGCAACATCCTTGGTACAGGTACAGTAGATGAAAATGGTGACTTTGTTGTTCCAGTCAACCCTGCCTTAACTGATGGCAACACTGCTGATGTTATTGCAAAAGATGAAGCTGGTAATGAGTCTGAGCCTGTAGAAATCACGGGCGAGAAAGACACTATTGCGCCTGCACTACCATCTGAAGTTGAAATCAACAAAGACGGTACAGAGATCACTGGTAAAGGTGAGCCAGGTTCAGAAATTGTAGTAACTGACAAAGATGGCAACATCCTTGGTACAGGTACAGTAGATGAAAATGGTGACTTTGTTGTTCCAGTCAACCCTGCCTTAACTGATGGCAACACTGCTGATGTTATTGCAAAAGATGAAGCTGGTA
>NZ_SMTB01000074.1:0-14233 GCF_006864105.1 Acinetobacter sp. RF14B
AGCTTTTAAGAGTTAGGAGATAAGGATCAACAGTAATTTTGATCCTTTTTTATTTAAGAAGTTTGAGCAAATTCACATTTGCTTAAAGTTTAAATGCAGAAGTAACTAGAAAAACTCTAAAAAAGTGCTCTGTACACGACAAAAATAGATAACTCATTGAAATAATGTCACAATAATTGTTTTCTAACGACGAATACTATGACACATCTCAATGAGTTATATCTTATCTTAAACAAATCTCTAAAATGGAACAAGTCACATTTAAAGTGCTTTGCGCTCATCATGCTTGTGATTATTTTAAAGCAAACATGTAATCTTTCTTCTGCATCTAAAGCCTTGCCCATCAAGTGTTTACCACAATCATTTTATCGACGTATGCAGCGCTTCTTTGCAGGTCAGTATTTTGATTATCGTCAAATTTCTCAGTTGATTTTCAATATGTTTTCATTCGACCAAGTGCAACTGACTTTAGATAGAACCAATTGGAAATGGGGAAAACGAAATATTAATATCCTGATGCTCGCAATCGTTTATCGTGGAATAGCGATACCTATCCTTTGGACATTGCTTAATAAACGTGGAAATTCAGATACGAAAGAGCGTATTGCTTTGATTCAACGCTTTATAGCCATTTTTGGTAAAGACCGTATTGTGAATGTGTTCGCAGACAGAGAGTTTATCGGTGAGCAGTGGTTTACATGGTTAATTGAACAAGACATCAACTTCTGCATTCGTGTTAAAAAAACTTCATTGTCACCAATCATTTAGGAAAGAATCATAAAATTAGTGATTTATTTCGCCATCTTAAAGTTGGTCAAATTGAATGTCGTAAACGACGGATTTTGGTTGGTCGGGTGAAACTATATATAAGTGCACTACAGTTAGAAAATGGAGAGCTTTTACTCGTCGTTTCTCCTCAGTTTAATGCCAATGCTATTCAGGATTATGCATTACGCTGGGAAATTGAAACCTTATTCAGTTGTCTCAAAGGACGCGGGTTTAATCTTGAAAATACGCGCTTGACAGACCCTAGACGAGTGAAAAAATTGATTGCGGTGTTAGCTATAAGCTTCTGTTGGTGTTACTTAACGGGTGAATGGCAACATAATCAAAAAAAAGCGATAAAAATAAAGAAGCATGGACGACTCTCAATGAGTTTATTTCGCTATGGTTTAGACTATGTTCAAATGGCGATTCAGCGTTTAATTGGTTTTGGGAAAAAAGAAGAGTTTAAGGAAATTTTGGCAATTTTAAGAAAGCAGAATCCTGATAGGATAAGGGTTCTGTGAAATTTGTCGTGTACAGAGTATAATAATAATAATCGAGCATGAGTCTCATACGGATGCTCGGGTCGAAAGGGAATCCCCAGGCGAGTAACCTGTTTGCGGTGATCCATTAGCTGCAGGAGCAGAAGAGCATACATCTGGAAGCAAAGCCAGGAAAGCGGCCTATGGAGCTGTGCGGCAGCGCTCAGTAGGCAATTTTTCAAAATATTGTTAAGCCTTTTCTGAGCATGGTATTTTTCATGGTATTACCAATTAGCAGGAAAATAAGCCATTGAATATAAAAGATAAAAATGTCTTGTTTACAATAAAGTGGGAGTAGTAATTTCGTTACTTTGTTTAGAATTTCTTCAGAAATATTTCTTAATAAATCGTGTTTTTCAACAAGCGTAAAATTACTTTCTAAAATCTCTTGTTGTTTAGCTCGAGTTTGGGTATAAGCCCCATAATAAAATTGACGAGGATCTTTAAGCACGTACCAATCTTTCATTTGGATTACAGTACGGCCCTTATCGTAAAGATCAAATTCAGGCTGCCATAAAGGTTTGTAATGAAAATTAATTTCTTCCTGAATATCGTAGGTCGCTTCTTGATAACGTGAAGCTGGTTTATCACCAAATCTTTTTTCAATATAAGCATAAGTATTTCTTAAAGGCTTAACTGAAGATGTTTTAATATCAATTTGCATATAAATCTTCCTGATTTTTTAATAAAGACTAGAGTTTTTATTCTCTAATACCGGCCTGTCCAAATCGCCACTTCATGCGGTCATATTCAATCTTTGCAAAATCATCCGTACTTAGGTGCTGTACTTGATGGTGTGCGCAGAATTCTTCAAAAGCCTTGACTGGCATAATCATTTCTACAGCTAACTCTGGATCACCTATCGAAAATTCAAATTCGATATATTTGTCACGCTGAGTCCCTGTAACATGAATAAAGCAAGGAGGCTGTTCTACATTGAGTTGCTGCATACCAAAATCCTCATATTCTCCATAAGATTATTGCAACTTGCATGCCAATTTTATTTATTATTATTTTTCAAATATTTATGATTTTCTCTTTTTTATTTCATACAATGTTCTTTATCAAATTCTTAAGTCACAATGTATGACTTAAGAAAATTCTCAAGTGTTTTATATTTTCTCAGTTGTATAAGCACTTATAGATGATCAAAAAAAAAAGAAGCCAAAGCTTCTTTTTTTGATTTTCCAACTCGCATTGATAGCCCCTATAATTCAATCAACTGAACCGTACCGGGTTTGTCGGAGAGTTTTTTATTTAAGTTAGGCCACCTGACCTAACGGGTTAATCTTATCATAGTACATTGCTTCAAAATCAAAAGGTGATACATAACCTAGTGCACTATGTACACGCTCTTTATTGAACCAATCTACCCAATTTAGTGTCGCAAGTTGTACATCCGCTAAACCTTGCCAATCTGCTTTTAGATATTCAATCACCTCTGTTTTGTATAAGCCATTCACCGTTTCAGCCAAAGCATTATCGTATGAATCACCAGTCGTACCGACTGATGCTCGTAAATTTGCTGCTTCTAAACGATTGGTATAGCGAATGGAAAGATATTGCACACCTCTGTCGGAATGATGAATCACATTCTTTGGCATGCCTCGATCATGCAATGCTTGCTCCAATGCATCGAGCACCATATCTGTATTCATCCGTGTCGATACTTTCCATCCAACAATTGCTCGTGAGAACACATCAATAATAAATGCAGTATAAACCCAGCCTGAATTTGTTTGAATATACGTAAAGTCACTCACCCACAGTTGGTCAGGATGATCAGCAGTAAAATTACGTTTTACCAAGTCATCCGCTCGTTTTTGATCATCTCGGCTACGGGTGGTTTGTTTGTTCTTACCACGCCAAACACCTTTTATACCTAGCTTTTGCATTAATCGAGCAACAGTACAGCGCGCAATAATATAGCCTTCACGTTTCAGTTTTTGCCAGACTTTACGTACACCATACCGACCTGAACTTTCCTTCCAAATTCGTTTAATCTCCTCAGCATGATGCAAGTCATGTAAATCTCGCTTTGCTCGATGTTCTGGATTTTCACAGAGATCTAGAGTCCGGTAATAGGTTGAAGGTGCGATCGGTAAAATTCTACAAATCGCCTCGACTCCGTACAGCTCTTTATTATTATGGATAAAATCCACCATTATTTGTGTGGGCGGTCGAGCTCCGCCTGGGCGAAAAAAGCGGCTGCTTTACGTAGAATTTCATTGGCGCGTTGCAGTTCTTTATTTTCGCGTTCGAGTTGTTTGATACGTTCTTGGTCTGAAAGCTGCTGTACTTTAACTGGATTTTGTTTATCTAAATATTTTTGATACCAAACACGTAGTGTTTCAGGAGTACAACCCTTGCGCAGTATACTGCTCAGGGAGCAATAGCGGTGATCGCAGCCCAATTCGATGGATAATCTTTCTCGGATTCAATCAATAATTGAACCGCTCTTTCTCTGATTTCAGGGGTATATTTTACTTTTTTCATCGGGACATTCTCTCAGAAAGCTTGGTCTCCGACAAACCCGGTACGGTTCAAAAATCTTCCATTGATTTATTTATATCTGTTAAACCAGTCGCATTATGAAATGTAATATAAGTAGAAATTTCAGTATAAATGGTCATGATCTTTTCTAAATTTGAATATCTAAGCGTCTTCATTAATCAACCTTATTGATTATTAGTTTCTTCTTTTAAAGCTCTTTGTACTGTTGCTATCCCTACTTTAAACTTTTCTGCAACACCTCTAAATGTTGAATTTTCTTCAGCCATTGCTTTTCGTATTTCAACATAGTCAACCTTCCGCTTTCTTCCCTTATATAAGCCCTTCGCTTTGGCTTTTGCAATTCCTTCCTTTTGACGCTCACGGATCATGGAGCGTTCAAACTCTGCAAATGCAGCAAGCATCTGAAACATGAGTTTATTTATTGCCGATTGTGCTACATCATGACTGAAGGTCAAATTCTCTTTATGAAAAATAATGGTTATACCACGATCATTCAGACTATTCACAATTTCGTTCAGATCATTTGTATTACGTGCCAGACGATCAATACTATGAACATGCACCGTATCACCTTCACGCAGATAGTCGAGCATTGCATTTAACTGAGGACGTTCACGGCTACCACCGCTTGCCTTTTCAGTAAAGGTCTTATCCAGGCTGATTCCATCTAATTGACGTTCAGTATTTTGTTCAGTTGAACTGACTCGAATATATCCGACCTGATTAGGCATTCTGTACCGTTAGAGTTTAGATAATTAAATACATATTGTACCGAAATTAAATATTAAGTCTATAAATACGGTTTTTGAGTTGCTTTTTAAGACTTTATTTTGTTCCGTTAGGCTATACTTTAAAGTTACACAAAACATCTATATGAAGACTAAAGTCCAAATTAGTGTTTATGTTGGTTCAATGTATTACATTTCGTATTTTCTATTTGTAACGTAATTTCAGTAATATTATGATTATGTTTTAGAACTTCTAAGGCCTTTTGATAGAGTTGATCTGTATTGCTATTCGGAGCAACCAAATGAGCAGTTAAATGAATATTTCTTGAGGATATAGCCCAGACTTTCAACTGATGAATCCCTTCAACGCCCTCTAGCTTCAATAAATCATTTCTTAACGACTCAATATCAATCTCATCAGGAACTCCTTCAAGCAGAATATGAATACTTTGTTTTAATAAAATCCAAGTTCGAGGTAAGACCCAGAAGCCAATTAACACAGCGATTACGGTATCAACCCACATCCACTGGGTAAAATAAATAACTATTCCTCCGATAATCACGCCTATCGATCCTAGAGCATCACTAAGAACTTCTAAATATGCACCTTTTATATTTAGACTTCCTTCAGCACTAGCAGAAAGGATTTTCATTGAAATCAAATTTATGACCAAACCAATGACCGCGACAATCATCATTCCAACACTTTGAATTTCAGCAGGATTCGTAAAACGTTGATAAGCTTCATATACAATATATATTGCTACCACAAAAAGCATCACCGCATTAAACAGAGCCGCTAAAATTTCAAATCGCTGATAGCCAAAAGTTCTTTTATCATCTGCGGCTTTTTTACCAATTTTGATAGCGGCAAGAGCAATAGCTAAAGCGGCTACATCAGTAAACATATGAGCTGCATCAGATAACAAAGCCAAACTTTGGGTAATAAAAGCAGCGACAACTTCTACTATTAAAAAAGTAGTCGTTAAACCTAAGGCAACCATTAACTTCTTACTATTTTCTTCAGTAACAACCGCATGGCTATGATCATGATGTTCTGACATAAAATATTTTCCTTATTCTATTTATGATGAGCAGAGATATTGGATAACAGCCAATATCTCTGCTGTAAATCGACTAATCTATTGGATTAAGAAACTTTCTTTTCATTTATCCAACGATAAAGCACGGGTAACAGCACCAAAGTTAGTAATGTTGAAGAGATAATCCCGCCAATCACTACGGTTGCCAGTGGCCGTTGAACCTCAGCCCCTGTTCCGGTTGCCAGCGCCATTGGTACAAAACCCAGTGAAGCCACACAAGCTGTCATCAACACTGGTCTTAAGCGCAAAATAGCCCCTTGCCACACGGCTTTATGCACTGGATATTTGTCCCTTAATTCCTTAATAAAGGTCAGCATTACCAGTCCATTGAGGACTGCAACACCAGATAAGGCAATAAAGCCAATTCCAGCTGACATCGATAATGGAATATCCCTTAGCCAAAGGAACAGCACACCACCGGTCAAGGCAAAGGGTACCCCGGTAAAGACCAATAGACTTTCTTTGACATTGTGAAAGACCGCCATCAGTAAAATAAAGATAGTGATTAAAGCCAGTGGAATCACGATTTGCATCCGTGCTTTGGCTGAAGCCAAATTTTCAAACTGACCGCCATATTCTATCCAATAACCACTTGGCAAAGTGTATGCTTTGAGCTGTGTCTGTACATCAGAAACAAAAGACCCTAAATCACGCCCTTCAACATTCGTTGTAACCACAACTCGGCGTTTACCATTTTCTCGACTGACTTGGTTGATTCCTTCAATGGTCGAGACTTGCGCGACATCCGACAATAAAATACTGCCACCATTTGGAAGCTGAATAGGTAACTGAGAAACAGATGCGACACTACGGTCTTGCTCTCCAAGACGGATAACAAAATCAAAACGACGATCGCCTTCTAAAATCTCTCCCACGCTTTGTCCACCAATACTTGCAGCCACCACATCCTGAATAGATTTCACACTCAAGCCATACTGGGCAGCTAAAGCTTTATCAATCTCTACATTGAGTAAAGGCAGACCCGAAGTTTGTTCAACTTTCACCGCACTGCTACCTGCGACTTGCTGAATGATTTTCGCGATTTTTGCAGCCTCAGTATTCAAAACCTGCATGTCATCACCAAAAACCTTCACCCCCACATCACTGCGTATACCTGAAATCAGTTCATTAAAACGTAGCTCAATAGGCTGAGAAAACTCACTGTTATTGCCGGGAATTGTCGCAAGATAAGCTTCCATTCGGGTTCGAAGTGCATCTAGGCTTTCTTTTGAATCTGGCCATTCCTCACGTGGTTTCAGCATGATATAACCATCGGAAATATTCGGTGGCATCACATCTGTCGCCACTTCAGCAGTCCCGGTACGGGCAAATATAGCTTTAATTTCGGGAAAGTTTTTCAGTAAAAGCTTTTCGGTATTTTCCTGAATACGTAAAGACTCTTCCAAGCCTGTGCTTGGAGAACGTAATTGCTGTACCGCAAAATCACCTTCACTCAGCTGGGGTGCAAACTCACTGCCAATCTTCGTGCTGAGCAGACCCGTAATGACCAGGAGACAAATGGCAAAAGTTAAAACCACCGCTTTGTAATGATAGGCTCCATCCAATATCTGTTGATATCGGGTTTTGAGCCAGATCATCCAACGGCTTTCCGTTTCTTTGATCTCCCCTTTAACCCATAAAGCAACTGCAGCGGGCACAAAGGTGATCGATAAAATAATAGCTGCCACCAGTGCGAGAACAACGGTTAAAGCCATCGGATGAAATAGTTTTGCTTCTACACCACTTAAAGCAAAAATCGGCAAATACACCACCAAAATAATAAGCTGACCAAAAATAAGAGGACGACGTGCTTGGCGGGCAGCCAGAAAAACTTCCTTAAAGCGTTCACTTTGTGTGAGAGGTCGTTTTAACAGTTGCTGTGTATGGGCTAAACGCCGGATACAGTTTTCGACAATCACCACAGCACCATCGACAATGATGCCGAAATCGAGTGCACCTAAACTCATCAGATTGGCACTGATATTTTTCTGTGCCATCCCGGTTAAGGTAAACAGCATAGAGAGTGGAATGACACAGGCAGTAATCAAGGCAGCACGGATATTCCCTAAAAACAGGAACAGAATGATGATGACCAGGATTGCTCCCTCTACCAAGTTTTTCTGAACGGTTTTAATCGCCTTCTCAACCAAGGTAGTACGGTCGTACACCGTTTCAATCACTACCCCTTTAGGCAAACTATTCTGAATATCTTGAAGCTTGGCATCCACAGCTTTAGAAACAGTCCGGCTATTTCCACCCATCGCCATCATGGCAATCCCTAAAACGGTTTCTTTGCCGTTATAGGTTGCCCCACCGGTTCTTAAATCATGCCCAATAGAGACTTGCGCAATATCACCAACCCGAATTGGGCTGCCATTTGGGCTACCCAGCATGGTGTTCTCAATATCAGAAAGCCCATTGAATGTACCCGGTACACGTACCGTCAGTTGCTGACCATTGTCTTCAATATAACCTGCACCTCGGTTCTCATTATTTTGCGCTAAAGCCTGTTGCAGTTGTTCTAATGAGATATTCAGTTGCTGCATCCGGTTTAAATCGGGAGAGACCACATAGGTTTTTTCAAAACCACCAATACTGTTGACCTCTGCAACTCCCTTAACACGTTGCAGTTGAGGACGCACAATCCAGTCCTGAATCTCACGCAAATCCATCGGCGTGTATGCAGTTCCATCCGGCTTTTTCGCATTCGGATCTGCCTTCAGTACCCATTGATAAATCTCACCGAGACCCGTAGAAACGGGGGACATCGTCGGTGCGATTTGTGCAGGCAACTCAGATTGCGCCTCCTGTATCCGTTGGTTAATCTGCTGACGGGCCCAATAAATATCAGTCCCATCTTTAAAGACAATGGTGACTTGAGAGAGTCCATAACGGGATATGGAACGGGTAAGCTCCAGATCCGGAATGCCAGCCATGGCATTTTCAATGGGATAGGTAATCCGCTGTTCGACTTCAAGCGCAGTAAAACCCTTGGCTTGAGTATTAATCTGGACTTGGGTATTGGTAATATCGGGTACAGCATCAATCGGGAGTTTCTGATAGCTATACACCCCGACCGCAATCCAGGTACAGACAAAGAGCAACACCCAAATCGCATTTTGTATGGAAAACTGAATGATTCGTTCGAATAAACCTTCTGGTTTTGGCAGATCAGAATTAATGTTCATGGCCTGCCTCGTCTTTTTCTAATTCAGATTTCAACAAGAAACTGCCTTGAGCGATATACTTCTGCCCTTCAGTCAGCCCAGAAATCACTTCAAGCCATTGTCCATCACTTGAAGCCTGCCCCAATTGCACTTTCTGTGCTTTTAAGTGGACTTGACCTTTTTGTTCTGAATCTACGATGAAAATACTGTCTTCACCTTCAATACTTTGCAGCGCAGACTTTTGAATCCGAAGGGCTGATTTTGCTGTAGCTTCCGGAATCAACACTCTCACTAACACATTAGAACGCAACTCAGTAGCTTGCGCATCGAGTTTTGCGCGCACCACCAGACGCCCTGTTTGTACATCTGCCTGAGAGGTTAAGCTTTGTACAGTAGCTTTATAGATTTTATCTGAATCATTCACTTTAAAGTCAATTTTTTGCCCGGCTTGCAGTTGACCTGAGAATTGATTCGGCAAATTAAACTCAAGCCATAAATCTTTCAGCTGTTCAATGACAAAGAGCTGATTAGCCAGTTGCACATTTTCACCGACCACAATATCTTTTTGACTGATCACCCCAGAGATCGGTGCTTTAATCAGAAAACGCCCATTGTTATTGCCACTTGCACCTAATGCATTTAAACGTGCTTGTGAGGACTGGACAGTAATCTGCGCTTGACGGTAGGCATTTTCGGCACGCTGGTAATCCTGTTTGGCAGAAATCCCCTGTGACCAGAGTTGCTGTTCGCGCTGGTAATCTTTACGGGCCAAATCCAGATTCACCTGTGCCATACGCAGATTTGCCTGTTGGTCGATCAGTTCAGGCACGATTAGTACAGCCAGCGTTTGTCCTTTTTGCACGCTCTGTCCTAAAGCCACATTGACCTGCTCGACATGACCACTAAAATTAGGCGATATATGCGCTTGTTGATCGGTATTCACCACCAATTTACCTGGCAGGGTTGTCAGCTTTTCAACCAATCCTGTGGATGCAACAGCAACTTTTAAACCTTGTTCAACCATTTGTTGGCTGGTCAGTTGTATTTCGCCTTCTTCAGCATGTCCTTCTTCAGAACTACCTTCATCAGAATGTTCGGCATTTCCCTCATCATGACCATGCCCCTCAGATTCAGTTTTTTTTGAACTTAACCAAATAACCAGACTGACCAAGACCGTAATCAGAATCAAAATTGCAATCATGAGAGACTGGGATATTTTTCCGTTTTGCTTGGCGTTCATTTTATCGTGCTCCCCCATTGATTAAATTTTGCGATGCTTCGACTGCCTTTTTATTCAGTTGTGTATAGGCATCCGAACGGCTAATTTCTTCATAACTTGTGCCAATACTGAGTGCCTCAGCTGCGAGGGCAGTTTGCCAAGCTTGACGTAGAATTTGTAATTGACCCAATCGAAGATTCTGCAGTTGGGTGGTTGCTTGCTGAACGTCGGTAATGGACAGTTTCCCTGCCTGAAACCCTTGTAAAGTACGGCTCTGAACTTTGGTCGCCAAAGTAACTTGTGCTGTTGTGGCATCGAACTGGCTACGTAAACCTTTGAGCTGATGCATGCTGTTGGCAATATTGAGTATTTGTTGCTTCAGCTCACGCTGCTGCTGTTGGTTCAGCAATATTTGCTGTTGCTGGACCATCGGGATCGCATATTGCTGGCGGTTGAAAATATTCAGTGGAATAGCCACGCCGATTGCCAAAGTCGTATCGTTGCTTTCATTAGGGGTTTTGCTACGTTTCATGCCTACATTTAAAGTCGGATTGGGACGTGCCTGAATTCTTAAATTTTCAATTTGATGATCCGATTGCTGAATGTTCAAGGCATAGAATTTTTCTAGCCACCCTTCAGCAATATACCGTTGCACAGTTTGGAGACTTTGCTCTGGCCAAGGGATAGCGGTTTTATTCAATTGAAGATGTGAAGATGTTTCTCCCCCCCACAAATTAGACAGCTGACGACCGGCAGCTTGTTTATTCAGCATCGCTTGCTGATAAAGTCGTTGGATTTCTAGCGCTTCAATTTGGGTACGCTCAAAATCAACCAGGGCAATACTGCCTGCCTGATAGCGTTTCTGGGCACTGTCCAGATTGGCTTTACTTGTTTTTAACTGTACTGAATAAGCAGACTGCTCAACCTCAGCAAGTGCAAATTGCGACCATGCAAATTTAACAATCAGTTGGCTTTGTGCCTTCCATAATTGCTGTTGCAATTGGATTTGTTGATTCGAGGTATTGGCAATCACCCGGTTCAGCTTACGCTGACCAAATAGATCTAGAGGTTGACTAACGCCAACATTGAATTCCTGTTCTTGACCTGAGCCAAAGCCAGACTGTTCTAAACTTATACTTGGATTCTGCCATAACCGACTTTGCTGAATATTCAATTCAGATATTTGCTGAACTTGTTGCCACAGCTTGTCTTGAGTCTGGTAACTTTGTACTTTTGCTAAAGCGGATTCAAAGCTGGTAACGTTTTCAGCATAGCTATATTGCATAGCCGCTGCACATATACAAGCAACCAAGCTATGACGCAAGAGTATAATTGATTGTGAAGACATGATTTTTCCCACTTATTTAAATAATAAAAGTGGTGGGAATGTTTTAGGCTACCCCACCATGAGCGGGGAAAATTCGGGAGGTGGGCTTTGTTGAAACAGGTCAGGAGCCTGATAGCTGTTTTTCCAATGAAATTGTGGATTCACTTTAACTTCAGAGCTTGGATGAAACACATCTACTTTTTCATTTTGTACAATCAAATGCGTCATCGATGGTAGATGATCTTGATGATCTTCACCGATTTCTAAATCGCTACTGAATGTTTTTATGTTTTCTGACTGTCCATTATGATCGTGTTGACGACTATCGCTGGCACACAAGGTATTTTGGTGATGACCAAAATGATAACTCTGCTGTGATTGAGGCTGTTGTTCATGGACACAAAAGGCCGCCGCCACATTCCAAAAGCTTTGGAACATGAACAATCCAACCAAGACTGTAATCCATGTAGTAGAACGCATCATCATAACAATCGAAAAATTTGTACCAAGTATAAGGCTTAGAGCCACTCCAAGGTCAAGCTTAATAAATTAAATTAAACATTCAATGAACACTGAATAGCCGGCACTTTTGCAAATTTACCTTGTCTCTATAAGCTCACATCAATTTCAGGTAAGAATAACAATAGATAGTGAACCGTACCGGGTTTGTCGGAGAGTTTTTTATTTAAGTTAGGCCACCTGACCTAACGGGTTAATCTTATCATAGTACATTGCTTCAAAATCAAAAGGTGATACATAACCTAGTGCACTATGTACACGCTCTTTATTGAACCAATCTATTGAACCAATCTACCCAATTTAGTGTCGCAAGTTGTACATCTGCTAAACCTTGCCAATCTGCTTTTAGATATTCAATCACCTCTGTTTTGTATAAGCCATTCACCGTTTCAGCCAAAGCATTATCGTATGAATCACCAGTCGTACCGACTGATGCTCGTAAATTTGCTGCTTCTAAACGATTGGTATAGCGAATGGAAAGATATTGCACACCTCTGTCGGAATGATGAATCACATTCTTTGGCATGCCTCGATCATGCAATGCTTGCTCCAATGCATCGAGCACCATATCTGTATTCATCCGTGTCGATACTTTCCATCCAACAATTGCTCGTGAGAACACATCAATAATAAATGCAGTATAAACCCAGCCTGAATTTGTTTGAATATACGTAAAGTCACTCACCCACAGTTGGTCAGGATGATCAGCAGTAAAATTACGTTTCACTAAATCATCTGCTCGTTTTTGGTCATCTCGGCTATGGGTGGTTTGTTTGTTCTTACCACGCCAAACACCTTGTATACCTAGCTTTTGCATTAATCGAGCAACAGTACAGCGCGCAATAATATAGCCTTCACGTTTCAGTTTTTGCCAGACTTTACGTACACCATACCGACCTGAACTTTCCTTCCAAATTCGTTTAATCTCCTCAGCATGATGCAAGTCATGTAAATCTCGCTTTGCTCGATGTTCTGGATTTTCACAGAGATCTAGAGTCCGGTAATAGGTTGAAGGTGCGATCGGTAAAATTCTACAAATCGCCTCGACTCCGTACAGCTCTTTATTATTATGGATAAAATCCACCATTATTTGTGTGGGCGGTCGAGCTCCGCCTGGGCGAAAAAAGCGGCTGCTTTACGTAGAATTTCATTGGCGCGTTGCAGTTCTTTATTTTCGCGTTCCAGTTGTTTGATACGTTCTTGGTCTG
This sequence comes from Acinetobacter sp. RF14B, assembly GCF_006864105.1. Taxonomy (NCBI): domain Bacteria; kingdom Pseudomonadati; phylum Pseudomonadota; class Gammaproteobacteria; order Moraxellales; family Moraxellaceae; genus Acinetobacter; species Acinetobacter sp. RF14B. The sequence continues at coordinate 13,093 of NZ_SMTB01000074.1, forward strand.
AAAGCTGCTGTACTTTAACTGGATTTTGTTTATCTAAATATTTTTGATACCAAACACGTAGTGTTTCAGGAGTACAACCCTTGCGCAGTATACTGCTCAGGGAGCAATAGCGGTGATCGCAGCCCAATTCGATGGATAATCTTTCTCGGATTCAATCAATAATTGAACCGCTCTTTCTCTGATTTCAGGGGTATATTTTACTTTTTTCATCGGGACATTCTCTCAGAAAGCTTGGTCTCCGACAAACCCGGTACGGTTCACTTTGTGTCATAAGCACCATCTGTATAAACAGAATCAATTGGTTCATCCAAGGGAATTTGAGCAAGTAAATCTTCGAGTACTTGAGAATCACTGACATTATTTGTGGTGAGTTGTACTGAACGTATTTGCAGGGTTTTAGCATCCATAGCAATGTGAAGCTTACGCCATTGGCGACGATATTCAGCCCCATGTTTCTTGCATTTCCATTCACCTTCACCAAGAAACTTCAAACCAGTAGAGTCTACGAGTAGATGCAGTCCATCACTACTTTTTTGATAGCTAATCGCAATATCAATATGCTTTTGTCTACGACAAAGGGTGGAATAATCCGGAGCTGTCCAATCTAATCCAGAGAGTTTAATCAGACTTTGAACAAAATCTGTGACCATACGTAAAGAGAGTCGGAATAGTAATTTGATCATTAAGCAGCATTGAACCGCTGTATCGGAGTAGGTCTGATTTCGACCTTGCTTGCCTTGTGATTGTGCATACCACTGAGTCTTTGGATCAAACCAAATGGAAATATTACCTCGGTTAATTAAGGCTCGGTTATAGGATGACCAATTGGTTGTACGGTAGATTTTAGAGGCAGGCTTATTCATTTTGAAATTATATTGCTGAATAAGCTTTTGATGCTAGGTTTGTGCAACAAAGCCCTTCTCAATTAAGACCTAGTCATAAGTTCATAAGTTCATAAGTTCATAAGTTCATAAGTTCATAAGTTATGTAACTTTATAATTTCATCTTCCTGGAAAATCAATCCAGATCAGTTCTTCGTACTAGTGGAACCTGTAATTTTCAGTGCTGCGCTTCCATATATGGACAAATCCCTGACAAGCATTACCGGGAGAGGTTTCCATCGCATCACTCTCCTCAGGAT